>JALFCJ010000046.1 GCA_022771185.1 Spirochaetales bacterium
GAGGCTGAGTTCTCATTATTCAAGAAGCTCCACCCTGACTTCGACTTGGAGATGCGGGGCTTTGTGGACAATGTGCCACTGTATATCATGGCATGCGACATGCAGATGGGAAAGGCTGGAGCCAACTCGCTGATGGAGAGCTTGTACTTAAAGAGACCGTTCCTTGTAAGTGAAGTGTTGTATATGGCGCGCTCCACGCCACTCTTTTTCCGCGACCACTACTGCGGATGGTGCGAGGACGACAACGAGAAGAAGGCTGATATAATAGAGCGCTTCTACAGAGACAAAGAGGAGAGGAAGAGAATAGAGGAGGGAATGGAGACCCTGCCTATTGAATTCTCTGCTTCGAAACTGGTAGAGATGATAAAAAAAGATACAATCGAGTATAGGAAAGAAAATGGAATACAATGAGTACAAGCTTAGTGACGGCGCTCTCTTAAAGTCATTTATCAGAGAAGATATAACAAAAAAATGCGATAGCCACAAAAAACGCCCCGCCATTATAGTTTTTCCTGGTGGTGGATACGAATACCTCTCTCCAAGGGAAAGTGAACCCATAGTATTGGAGTTCCTCTCCCGAGGGTATAATCTCTTTGTATTGGAATATGCAGTTACGAAAGATGAAATAGAGGAGAGAGAGCCGGAAGCGGAAGCAGCTGAGGCTGTGGCCTATATAAGAAAAAACAGCGATAAATATAGAATCAAAGAAGATAACATCGCTCTTATGGGCTTCTCTGCAGGAGGCCATGCCGCTCTTTCTTTAGGCGCCCATTGGGAGCGATATGGAGAAGAGTCTAGGCCTGACGCCCTTGTCCTTTCATATCCTGTGGTGACAATGGGTGAGTGGTGCCATAAAGGATCAAGGGATAACATAACCCGAGGGGAGAGGGAGAGAATAGAGTATTTTTCTCTTGAGAATCAGATAACTCCCTCCATTCCGCCTACGTTTGTGTGGCATACTACAGAAGATAAGTCAGTTCCTCCAATGAATACTATTCTACTTTTAGAGGCTTTGGAGAGAGCAGGCGCCTACTACGAGTACCACATCTTCACCAAGGGTAAGCATGGTCTTTCTACTTGCAGAAAAGACGTAGGCTCAGTGGAGAAGAGAGCTCTGAACTGGATGGATCTCGCTTCTTCTTGGCTCTCCGAACTCTTCTCTTTTGAAATGTAGGAACAAAAGGTATATAGAAGTAATAAATTATTCCGAATTTCTATTGCACCGCTTTTTATTCTGATAGAAAATCACAATATGCAGTACATGGATGTGAATACAGCTTCCCAGAAATGGGGTATTACTGGTCGTAGAGTTAGAATACTCTGTAATGATGGACGAATAGACGGTGCAGTGAGAAATGGTTGGTCTTGGCTTATACCATCTGACGCGCCGAAGCCTGGGGACGGAAGAGTCCTGAGACGTTTTCGTAACTTAGATATCAGGCCTGGCTTTGTGGACATTGAAGCGTTAGAGGAAATAAGCGAAGGCGTCTCTGTCTCTGATTCGTCTTCTTCTTTTGTCCGTCTTCTTCCTTCAACAATCTCTTTTCTCTTTCTCCTAGACGGGAAGGAAGTAGAGAGTGAAGACGTAAAAGTAGTACTTGAAGGTAAGCTTTGTTACTCTCTCTCCCTTCAGGAGCACTTACTTATAGTGAACTTTACTTCAATTCTCAAGAACTTATTCCACTCCCGGGATAAATGGAATGGAGGAACACTGAGAGAAGTCTACATCCGCCTCCTCCAGGGCATAAAAGAGACTGAGGGCGAATATGACAGGGAATTTATTGAATCCAGGACTGAAGAAGAGAGAGTCAGCGTTAAAGCTGCAATGGAGACTACGTTGAAGCAATATGAAGACTCATGGTCACTGTTACATCCCCTATCGTCCTCTACTATTCTCTCTGGAGAGATAGGGAGAATATCGCCATACGATACGGCACTCTCTTTCTTTTTATATCTCGTTCTCTCAGGAGAGCTCTTACGAGGAAACATCCTTCCTCCTCTACTGGACTCTTCTCTTCTTTTTGAAACCAAGGCTGCCTTCTCTCTTGTTTCAAGTAAAGGTGTATACACAGATCTTACTTCCCTAATGGAAAGAATGGTCCTTAGGTCATATGTGGAGTTAAAGAAGAATGTATGACGTCATTTTGAAAAATGGTCTGATAATGGATGGAAAGGGAGGTAAGGGATATAAAGCTGATATAGCAGTATTTTCTTCCACCATTGCTCTTATTACAAACAGCGACATATCCCGAGGAAAGAAAGTCATTGATTGCAGCGGTAAGATAGTAGCCCCAGGGTTTATCGACAGCCATACTCACTCAGATTTCCTTCTTCTCTCTGATCCCTCCGCCTCCTATAGAGTGGGACAGGGTATTACTACGGATATTTCCGGTAACTGCGGAATAGGAGTATTCCCTTACAAGAACCCTGTTCTGAAGGATTATGTAAAGGATGTACTTGGAGAGTGGAAAGATTGGAAGTGGAATGATTTTTCGTCTTATAAAGAGTATTTGATGAGAAAAGGAATGGGATGCAACGAAGCTTTTCTTGTTTCACATACAGCTCTCAGAGCCTATGTAATGGGTAGCGACTCACTGAGAAAAGCTGAAGAGAGGGAAATAGAAGCCATGTGCTCGCTACTGTCTGATGAGCTGGATAAAGGCGCCGTCGGTTTCTCTTCAGGTTTATACTACGCTCCCTGTGTATTTGCCTCCCGTAATGAAATCTTGTCTCTATTGAAGGTAGTAGCCTCAAAGAACAAAGTGTTCGCTGTCCACCATAGAAGTGAAGGCAGAGGATGCGTGGAGTCTTTGACTGAGGTGTTGGACTTGGCAAAGGAGAGTGGCGTGAGACTGGAAGTGTCACACTTGAAGGCTATAGGAAAAGAAAACGAGAAGAATATAGATGTGATGCTGGATCTAATCGAGAGATATCGAAGAGATGGTGTTGACGTTAAATTTGATGTCTACCCATACACATTCGGCTCCACAAGTCTCTTCTCTCTTCTTCCACCCAGAGTCCTTGCCTACTCAAGACTAGAGCAGAGGATGGCATTGTCACTTGAAAGTGAGAGAAGAGTAATAAAAGACGAGATAATGAACCCCGATGGCTGGGACAGTGTATACCCGATGGTAGGACCTGACGCCATTAAGGCTCTCTATTTATCAACTCATCCTGAATACAATGGAATGACACTGTCTGAGATAGCGGGAATAAAAGAACTTAAGGATCCGTTGGATGCTCTCTTTGATATTTTGGGAGATGAAACGGGACTTGCGGTCATGACAGATGTAACAGAGACGGAAGAGAGTTTGGAGAAGATTATGTCCCATCCTCTTATGTGTTTCGGTACAGACAGCTTGTACTCATCTCCTCTCCCTCATCCCCGTTCCTTCCATTCCACAGTACAATTTCTGAAAAAATATGTACTGGAAAGAAAACTCTTTACTATGGAAGAGGGTATAAGGCGAATGACAGGGGAGACTGCAGAGCGCTTCGGTCTAAAAGACAGAGGAATTATTGAAGAAGGAAAGGCCGCAGATATTACTGTCTTTGATCCTGAACGCCTTGGAGAAGAGGATGAAAGAAGAAATAGAGGTTTCTCGTTAGTTCTTGTAAATGGAAAGATTGCACTTAAAGACGATTTTGTTACAGGAGAAACTGGGGGGGAAGTGCTAACTCTATAAACAAAGTAGCCGAAAGTATAAAAAGATATTATCCTCTCTCTCATGAAAGAAAAGAAAAAGTGGAATGAACTATCAAAGAAGAGTCAAAAAGCACTCTCAATTACTGCCTTTTTGATTTTTATACTCTTCTCTCTCTTTCTTTTTATCATGGTAGGCGTTCCTATGGTAAAGCATGCCAAAGATCCTGAAGCTTTCAGGACTTGGATAGATTCCATGGGAATATGGGGGAGAATAGCATTTATAGGGATGAATATTCTCCAGGTACTTGTGGCTGTTATTCCAGGAGGACCATTGGAGGTGGCTGGAGGATATGCTTTCGGCCACTTTGAAGCTATGATCCTATGCACAATCGGTATGGGAATAGGAAGCGCATTGGTATTCTTATTGGTGCGATACTTCGGGTATAAGCTGGTGGAGGCTTTCTTTCCTGTAGAGAAGATCAATGAACTAAAGTTTCTTAAATCTACCAAGAGCCGTGATATTCTTATTCTTTTACTCTTCTTGATTCCTGGAACGCCTAAGGATCTTGTAGCATACTTCTGCGGGCTTACAGAGATTAAGTTCTCTACTTTTATACTTATAGCGACCTTTGCACGAATTCCTGGAATCTGGGGCTCGACGGCTGGCGGTAGTGCAATGGGTGACAAGAGTTATATAACAGCTCTGATTATTATGGCTATAGTTTTTGCCTTCACTGCCATCGGTATTCTTATTTACTCCCTCATTGTAAAGAAGCATGGAAAAAAGAAAGAGAATTCGTCTCAAGATGAATGAAAATAAACATGTATTTTGGTAAAGTATCGTCATGGGAAAACTGTTTATCTTCGATATGGGAGAAGTCCTGATACTTAATGTGAAGAATCTTCAGGCTATTGCAAATCGCTTCGGTCTTGACTATAAGTCTTTCAGAGCCTTCTATGGCATCTATGATAAAGACCTGATGGAAGGAAAGATGGATGGCATGGAGTTTCTTAGGGTTTTTGAGAAAGAGTACAACGTCAAGGTAGATGAGAATCTATTTATTACAGACTTCCATCCCTTCCCCAACTATTTCGTTATGGGAGTAATCGATGAACTAAGAAAAAATGGACATAGATGTGTATTGGGCTCCAATACTTTCGCTCCACATATAAGTGTTGTAAGAAATATGGAGGACAAACCCCTTAGTCATCTCGACCATTTGTATTTATCTCATGAAATGGGGATAGCTAAGCCAGATGTGGAGTTTTTCGATTATATATTGAGAGAAGAGGGGGTAAGACCTGAGAATACTGTATTTGTGGATGACAAGATCGACAACATAAATGCTGCTTCTTCTATTGGAATAAAGACTTTTCTTTATAACGACAATAACAGAAAAGAGGCGGAGGAGTTCTTTAAACCATATTTCAAATGAAAAAAGTATTGTTAATTCTATCTCTAGCTCTTATTCCTGTACTTCTCTTTGCTTCAGACGAGTACTCTGTAGCTGTAGGAATACGAAATAATAGTCAGGTAAATAATAGTCATTATTTTCTTTTGGAGGGGGAGACAGATAAGTTTTCTGTCACTCTTATGGAGAACGGAGGAGAGTATATCTCTCTAGATACACGATATAAGGGTAAGTTTTCTCGTTTATTTGATTGGAACACAGGAGCGGCATTCAATTACTTCTCTTCAGGAGCCGGTACATTAATGGTAAAGGGGAATGTTAATGGAAAGTATGGGACAGAGAGTGTAAACCTGGAACTGGGGCTTGGAGTACAGGGAGCGGCTCTTAAATACAAAGAGTTGGATTCATTGCTGTTTTCGCTTTCTCCTCTTGTCAATGTATCTATTAATCTGAAGACTGTAGACAACTCTTTTTCCTTCGGCTTTATTATGGATATGAAGTATGAGAGACAGTTTAAGGCTGTCGAGTCCTTCTTTATCAAGGCTAGAAGAGACTTCTCTCCATCATTTGCCATGTCTCTTGAGTTCTGGGGAAGGGGTGCAGAGTATTTGATGGATCCCTGGCTTAATTTCCAAAGCTCAGGCTTGGTAATGAAGTTTACACTTAAAGATAGTGGTAGTAGTATATAATTCTAATATTTTGTAACAACAGAGAAAGATATTTGTTTTATTTATAGACTCTAGGGGGGAGTGTATGAAAAAGATAATCTTAATATTGGTTTTATTTTTGTTACTCTCTTCCTGCCGTATTCCTGAGTCAATAATGGCTGAATATGATTCCAATCCTTTTCTCGATAGAAAAGAGATAAGAGTGGAGAATCCTACTCTTATATTCTTTACAGATGCCCATATAGGTAGGGAAAGGAATAAAAACGATGTCATCAGATATGACGAAAACTTCCTTTCCTTCATCGAAGAAGGAGGATATGAAGTAGTAATATCTGGAGGCGATATGGCCGATGACGGAGAGATGACTGATGTTTTGAAGGACTTTATAACGAAGGTTCAGAGTAAAACCGCTCTCTATCTGGAGACAAAGGGTAATCATGATAGGCATCCATATAATTATCAAGGCTTTGATATGCCGTCTTTCTTACTCAACTCCCTTTTTAAGGCAGATGTTCACCTTACATACGCAGACTTAATGGAGAGCGAGTATGAGATAGATTCTACTGGAAACTATTTGGTACATACTCCCAATGGTGATATCTCCATATATATCCTGGACAACTCTCTGCGTTCTTTCTCTTATCGCCAGCTCTCTTGGTTTGAAGAAGCTTTAGCGAAAGATAATACAGACTTCAAAATCGTAGTCACGCATGGGAACATAGTGACAGGCGGGGCTTTTGACCAATCCCTGTTTTTGACAGGAATGGGAGACGAAGGCGAAGTTTCGAAGTTTATGGAGATATGTCAGAAAGGAAGAATCTCGCTTATTCTTTCAGGCCACCACCATAAAGGCAATATCCTTTATGGAGACGGTAATGGATACACTGAGTTTAATGCTGCAGCATACCATAGGACAGACAGTGTTTTTGAATCCAGAGGCTGGTGGTATACACTTTCTGTGGATAGAGAGAAGAAAGAAATAACCATAGAAGGCTATGATGCCGAGTCAAAAAGTAAGAAAGATAGTTGGAAAATAGTAGCTAAGTTGTAGTTTTTATAGAGTTACGAATCTTTCTCTTGAAAAACAATTCTTTTGGAGACACCATTTTTCTATGAAGCTTATTTATGTTGTGGAAGACCATGAGGTCATTAGAAACGGTGTCGTTCAATATTTAACACTCTCAGGCTATGAGTCAGAGGGATTTAAGTGCATTGCAGATGCAACTGCAGGTTTTGCTCATCGCGTCCCGGATCTTCTGATACAGGATGTTATGCTTCCTGACGGAGACGGCTTTGCATTTGTAAAAGAAATCAAGGCAAAGTCTCCTAGACTTCCTGTAATATTCCTTACAGCCCGCGTTGATGAAAGCGACAGAATCCTTGGCTTTGAGCTTGGGGCAGACGACTATATTACAAAGCCATTTAGCCCTAAGGAGTTGGTTTTGAGAATCCAGGCTCTTTTCAGAAGAATCGATGAAGGTGCCGAGGAGAGCAAGAATCAGTATAAATACATCGATGGCGAAAATACTCTCATGATCGATGAAGATATCCATGAAATCGAAGTAAATGGTCAGAAGATTAATCTTACAGCCGCAGAATGGAGAATTGTACTTTATCTTGTTACAAATGCTCCTAACCTTATTACTAGAGCTCAGATTCTTGAAGAGTGTTTCGACTACTCTTTCGAAAGCTATGAAAGAGTCGTTGATACTCATATCAAGAATATCCGCACAAAACTAAGACCAGGTAATTGGATCGATACTGTCAGAGGATATGGTTACAGATTCTCTGGAAAGAAGGCTTAAGTGCATAAACAGTTTTACAGACTATTCATATCTATAGTATGCATCGTACTGGCGGCAATCCTTTTCCAGGTGGTATGTATTACTTTTTTCTCTCGTTCCCTTGTCTATGTCTGGTCTAGCCAGGTATTCGATGAGTTTGCAGAGAATGTAGAGAGTAGTCTGAAGACTGCAGATTTTGAGGGGACGAAGAATATATATGACTATGTTTTCTCAAATGTTTCGGAGAGAATATCAGGGTTTATTCTTCGTTCCGAAGACGGGCAGATGCTTACCTTCGGCCAGTCTGGAAAGGGGAAGATAATCCCTCAGCTTTCTTCTTTTGTCAATAATACATTTACTTACATGCAGCATGTGTCATCCTCTTCCTCTGTCCAAGGAAGCAGCGGCAATACTCTTGAGATAAATGCACCTAAGTATAGAATAGACATCACTATTACCAATCCATTTGTAATGGAAGTGACGGATGCTGTTTTCTCCCGCACCAATTACAAGGGAAAAACCACTGTCACATATCCTCAGTCTATAACTAGGTCCGATGTGGCAGGTACAATCGAGATCTTTATTAATGGCTCACTCTCTGCTTATCTTGATGTTTTAGTTTACTCTGTAGACTACTACACCCCTACGAAGTTTATCCTGAAAGAAGTATACAGAGTAATGGGATTCTCTATCCCTATTGCCTTGGTTCTCGCTTTTATTCTTGCCTACGTTCTTTCCAGAAAGACTGAAAGAAAGGTAAAAGATGTAGAAGATGCCCTCAGTAAGTTATCGAAGGGACAGTTTGACATTACAATGCCTCCGTCAAAGATAGAAGAGTATCAAAAGATTGGAGACTCTGTAGAGGCTCTAGGACGGGACTTAAGGCGTCACTCCGCTTCCCGTAAAGAGTGGATCAGGAATATATCCCATGACTTGAATACACCGGTGACTAGTATGAATATGCTTCTGGAGGGTATACAGGACGGAATGTTCCCTCTTAACGAAGATACAGTAAAAGCATTGAAGAAAGAAAATGATACTTTGATGAGTAGGATTGCCAGCGTCTCTTATTACTCCTATCTTTTGTCTCCTGATGCAAAGTGTGAAAAGAGCGAGATGAGTCTGAAGACGGAAGCTGAGAATGTAGTGATGACTGCAAAGGCTGAAGCAGATATCAAGATAAGTGACGATATAACTATATATGGTGACGAGAAACTGGTATCAAGAGCATTCTTTGAAGTGTTGAAGAACGCAATTGAATATAGAACCGGAAGTGATAATCCTCTGTGGAGGGCAACTGTAACTGATGACTACTTGGTGGTCACAATCTCTAACCGTGGCCGTCTTCCTGATCCTTTACCACAGTTCTTCGAGCCTTGGGCAAGAGGCGATGCATCCAGAACCCAAGGTGGAAGCGGACTGGGACTTTCTATCGTCTACCAGATCATGGAGCTCCATGGAGGAAAAGTATCAATCAAGGAAGAAAACGGCATAGTCAGCGTCGATATGTCATTCCCATTCTTTGACTACGTCTCCGTTGTCTAGAGAAATAATAGTAATCTTGCCGTCATCCCAGACTGCATAGGAAGGCATACTTCCTCCCTTAGGGATAGTAGTGGATCCAGGATTAAGAAATACAACTCCATCTCTTTCTTCAAGTACTGGAATATGAGTGTGTCCTGACATGACGACAGAGAAGCCGGTTGTGTCTATTTCGTGGTGTCCGTGAACAAGGAGAATTTTCTTTCCATCCGCTTCTATTTCTCTCTTCTCATCCAGAATAGGGAAAGGAAGCACCATTTGGTCAACTTCTGCATCGCAGTTTCCTCTTACAGCGATGATGGAGTCTTTCATCTCTGAGAGTATTGGAATTACTTTTTTGGGGTTATAGAATGGGGGGAGATCATTTCTCGGTCCGTGATACAATAAGTCGCCCAAGAGTATAAGGTGATCGAAGTTCCCGTCAAGCCAAATGCGGTGTATTTCTTCTGCTCTCTTGTAGTCACCATGGATATCAGATGCAATTAACAGCTTCATTTTTTAAAACTCCTTACAATCTACATATTGTCTGTATCACTTCAACATAGTGTCGTGCAATACTGAATTTGTCAAAGGTTCTTTGATAAACATTAGAGCGAAACAATCTCCCCTTCAAGTGACGGTCTTTCCCCCTATAAAGGCCGTCATTCTTCTTTTACTCTACAAATTACAATAACAATTCATTAACAATTAAAGCCTATTTTTTTACCTGATGTTGCCATCCATAAATGAATGGGCGGGAATCTGCCTTCCCGCGAGAGATGCCCGAGTTGTAGTCTTATGTATCTTCTCTTTGCCATCTGATACACAAGACTTTGACGGGCTCTCTCTTTTTCTTGCAAAAAAATAAAATCTGAATCATAAATGAGTAAGGGAGATTGAATGTTTAAGATTCTGATAGTAGATGATGACAGGGACTTTTCCAAGGCATTGGAGACCTATTTGTCCAGGAATGGATATGAAGTCTGTTATGCTCCGGGAGCAGAAGAAGCCTATGACGCTATATATAAGAATGTCTTTGATCTGATTATCTCTGATATTATGATGCCTGGAACCGACGGCTTTCAATTCGCCACCCAAATCAGGTCTGTAAACTCTACAATCCCTCTTCTCTTTATTTCGGCTTTAGACGATATACAGAGTAAGCATAAAGGCTTTCAGATCGGTATCGACGATTATATGGTGAAGCCTATTGAATTTGATGAGCTGAAGATGCGTATCAAGGCGATACTGAGACGCACAGGGATTGCACAGTCCAAGAGACTTGTGATCGGAGGTACGGTCCTCGATAGAGAAGAGAGAAGTGCATATGTGGACGGAGTGGAGGTGGTTTTGACCCCAAGGGAGTTTGATATCGTATTCAAGCTTCTTTCATACCCAAAAAAGACATTCTCCAGACAGGCTTTGATGGATGAGTTTTGGGATAGTGAGACTACTTCTTCTACAAGAACTGTAGATGTATATGTAACGAAGCTGAGAGATAAGTTTTCAATTTCCAAGGACTTTGAGATACAGACAGTCCATGGTCTGGGATATAAGGCGGTGTTGCTTTGAAAAGAAAAGCAAAAAAGCAGTTGGGACGAGTCATCGTCAATGCTATTGGTTCTTTTTTATGTTGCTCTATTGTTTTGGGTGTAAGTATGATTTTCTTTTCTTATGGTCTTAATATGACGGAAGAGATGTTCAGACATAGAGCCATGTTGACTCTCTCTAATATCGTATTTCTCTCTATGCTTTTTACTGCCCAAGATATTTTTAGATCATGGTATGGTGAGAAGAGGCAAGTTAAACGAATAATGAAGGGTGTTGAGGCTATTACCAAAGGAGATTTCTCCTATAGAATCGAACCCTTCCATAGATTTGAACTCTTTAACCAATATGATGAGATTATAGATGGTATAAACAAAATGGCCAAGGAGCTGGAGTCCTCTGAGACTATGAAGAAGGATTTTATATCCAATGTATCTCATGAACTTAAGACTCCATTGTCTACAATATCTGCATATTGTGAGATTCTTCAGGATCCTTCTTTGTCTGAGGAAGAGAGAAATGAAAGAATTGCCATGATACTGAAAAATGTGAAGAAGTTGTCTAATCTTATTTCAAACATTCTTAAGCTTAATAAACTTGAAAACCAGGAGATATATCCGGAGATGAAGCCTTTTGACCTTTCTGCCAGAGTCGCTTCCGCATTTCTTTCATTTGTGGATGTTTCTGAAGAAAAAGGTATTATTCTCAATGCATCTGTTAAAGACGACGTGATGATAGTCTCTGATCCGGAGCTATTGGATATTGTTTGGAATAATCTTATAGGGAATGCAGTGAAGTTTACTCCTAGCGGCGGAAAGGTAGCCGTGGTATTGGAAGAAGACGAAAGCGAAGTAAGAGTCTATGTTTCTGATACTGGAGTTGGAATCAGCAGGAATGCAATAAACCATATCTTTGATCGCTTTTATCAAGCTGACACCTCTCATCAGACGGAAGGAAATGGTCTGGGCCTGGCACTTGTTAAGAGAGTGGTGGAAATAGTTGGAGGAGAGATAAGCGTAGAGAGCGAGGAAGGAAAAGGTAGTGCATTTGAGATAAAACTAAAAAAAGACAGTGAATCTCGTTGATTAACTCATACTAATTTTATAGGCTTTCTCTCAGGTGCGTTATGAATGATAAGAAAGCCTTGCCAGCCTTGAAAGCGGCATTTCCCCATACTCTACCAATTCTTGCAGGTTTTATTGTGCTTGGAATGGGATACGGGATATATCTAAGGTCCTCAGGGCTTCCCCTTTGGTATCCCACACTCACTAGTATTCTGGTCTTTGGTGGGTCATTGGAGTTTCTTCTTGTATCTATGCTCCTTTCTCCTTTTCAGCCGATCTCTGTATTCTTTCTCTCCCTATTAGTACAGGCAAGGCATATTTTCTATGGCCTTACTCTATTAAAGAAATACAGGGGAAGAGGATTAAAAAGCTTATATCTCATTTACTCTATGTGCGACGAAACTTTCTCCATTAATTGTAGTGCAGAGGTTCCAGAGAATATCGACGAGGGATGGTTTATGTTCTTTGTGTCTTTCCTTAATCAAAGCTACTGGGTCTTCTCAGTTACTCTTGGCTCTGTATTGGGCGGGGCATTAAGTAAGTACTCGGAAGGAGTAGAGTTTGTTATGACTGCAATGTTCTGTGTAATATTCATCAGAGCCATGGAGAAGAAAGAGAATAGAATAAGCGGTGTAATAGGAGTAGTGGCTACTCTTATTTCCCTCTTGGTCTTCGGTAAGAGTGTATTCCTTATTCCTTCAATGGTTCTTATTCTTGTTTTTCTTTTTATCTTCAGAGAGAGAATTGAAAAGGGGAGGGTGTTTGTATGACAGGTCTAGAGCGGATTATTACTGTTTTGATTGCTGGGTTTGCCACAGTTTTGACCCGATTCCTACCTTTTGTAATTTTCAAAGGAAAAAAGACACCTAAAGCTCTGGATTATTTAGGTTTTGCCCTTCCTTGTAGCGTATTTGGCATGCTTCTTGTCTATTGCTTAAAAGACACTGTAGTGACTTCTTTTCCTTTTGCACTTCCAGAATTCTTAGGTTTGGCCGTTACTTCTGCTATATATCTATGGAAAAAGAATACTCTTATTTCTATTGCGGCAGGTACTGTGTTCTATATGTTTCTAGTGCAAGTTGTGTTTTAAAAAATGGCCACCCTCCAAAGGAAGATGACCATTTGATGTTGTGTATGGAAATCAGTCTAGTTCATCCAAGAACGCATCTGCCCATACTTCCATACCGTTGATAGTTACCTTTACGTCTGCAATGTTCTTTAGATTGATTTCTCCGATTCCTGTCGGGTTGAGGTTCAGCTTTAGAGAAGCTGAGATGTCGAACTTGTCTTCTTCTTTTCCGTCATCATATTCAATATAGGTGAAGTTAAAAGAAGTTGAGAGCTTTTTGTCATCAGTGATCTTAAAAGCAGTGGAACCTTCGATAATAGCCTCTAGTTCAGTTCCGTCTTTTACTTCGATTTTAAAACTTTGAGCGTCGCCGCTGATAAGAGTATCAAAATTGATTTTAATTTGACTGAGGTTATTGAAGAACTCTTCAATTGCCTCTGCAGCATCTTCTGCAGCGTCCAGCATCTTCTCAAGCTCTGTATCGTCGAAGAAAGTGCCGTCGATTTCTATCCACTTGTCGTCAACGTCTTTCTCGATTTCGATTGGATTTCCATCGATAATGATAGTTATGTCCAAAGAAGAAACTACAGCAATTCCTTTTTTATCTACCCTAAAGTTTACGTATGAGCCTGCTTCTACTTTAACATCTGGTGCATTATTGAGAGAGGCGATTAGTGAATTATAGAACGCTTCCTCTGCTTCTGTAGCTCCCTCTGCAGAAGCAAGGGTTTTAAGATCTTTGATTATCTTTGATGTAGAAACTTCTGTTTCTTCTTTAAATCTTAGAACCTGTTCTCCACTGAGAGCTCTTGTAGCTGATTCAGCGAGTTCAGGATTTGTCACAGCATATGCTTCTAATACAGTGACACTCTTTATTGCCTCTCTATTCTGTGAATACTCCGTGCTTGTCATCTGCTTTTTTGTAGCAGCTGTCTTTCCATCCATTGTCTTTTCAGGTGAACACGATACGACAACCAACATAACAAGTAAAAGGATTGATACGAGTTTAATTGTCTTTTTCATTTTTCATCTCCTATTGAATAGTTTCATTATATAGGAGAAATGAACATTTAAAGTAAAAGTTACATTTATTTTGTACACTTCCTAATAAGTGTATAGTTTATTATGTAATCATCAATCTACGGCAAAAATTTCTATGTCATCGATAAAGCCAGAGCGTGACATCTCCTCCATTATTCCAGGAACTGAAGCGGCTCTGGAACATATGATAGATGCCTTCAGGAGAATATCACCATCATGAGTGTGGGTCATAGTGATATTTCTAATAGTGATATGGATGGCATCTAGTCTGTCCTTTACATCTGTCAGTGTCATTCCATGCTTAGTTAGGTTTATAGTAATGGATCCAGTGTTGGTGCTGAATGTCTTATGCTCCTGCTTATGCATTAAATACTGGATGATCAACATAAGTATTGTCGATGCTATTCCCAGTGCATATAAACCGCTACCAATGGCGAGACCTATTCCGACTGTAGCCCAAAGGCCAGCTGCAGTAGTGACGCCGATAATATTGTCACGCTTCACAAATATTACGCCAGCACCCAAGAATCCTATAGCCTGAACAACACCGGATGCCATACGGGACGCGTCCACTTGGACAGAGGAAAGGTATACTACATCTAAGAATCCGTATTTTGAAATGATCATCATCAGAGCAGATGCCAGTGCCACCAGCATATGAGTTCTCAAGCCTGCACTTTTAAGTCTCTTCTCTCTCTCCCAACCGATGAGCATGCCGCAAAGTGTAGAGAGAAGAACTCTTCCTATCAGGATCAAAACCAACGAGTATGTAAAAGTGAATTCAGGCATTTTTCCTCCTTGGTAATAAAGAAGCTCTCCCTTAAATAAGGGAAAAACTATTACAACCAATCTCTTCTGTATTATTTAGAGAAACAAGACTCATTATTTCTCTTTTGATTTGACAAGTATGCCTATTTTTTTAGAAATTTCCACAAATATTTGAAATTTTTATAATTATTTCGCAGAAATAAAGTTATCAATAACAAATACTTATAATGCCATAAAAACATTTGTTGGCTATCTTGCATCATTCCCATGTCACTAAATCTTTTTTAATGTCATCGACTACCTCGTATAGAAAGAAAATATTTCTGAAGCCTCTTTTATTTATAATTAATCCCATCATACTTTCCCTATCGTGAGAAGGTGCATAAAATAAAGAATCAAAAGGTCGGAATTAATGGAAATAATAAAAAGAGACGGTAGAAAAGAGTCTTTTGACTCAATAAAGATTTCTAATGCAATCAGAAAGGCCCTGATCAGCGTAGGGGAGAAGGATGCTGATTCTCTCAGTATTAATCTTACAAGGATTGTTGAAGAGAGGCTTACCGATAAGAGTGAATGGAATGTAGAACTTATTCAGGATACTGTGGAAGAGACTCTGATGGCTCAGGGACAGTTTGCAGCTGCAAAGAGTTTTATTCTATTCCGTCAAAGACGAACAATATTAAGAGGAGAGAGGGAACAGCTCGCTCTTTCCTTCTCTTATGAGGGGTTTTCGAAAGTACTGGATGATATTCAAAAAGATTATGATGATCCTAAGTATTCATTGAGAATTCTCTCAGATAAATTCTCTTCATTCCTAAAGGAAGGAATGAGTGCTTTGGAGAAGGAGAACGCTCTTACAAAGGCTTCTGTGGAACTAACAACTGCAGATGCCCCTCGATGGGATTTTATTGCAGGGAGATTTCTCTCTTTCTTCTTTGAGAGAAGAATTAATGAAAGCATGAAAAGAAGAAATATCTTTTCCTTCTCAGATAAGCTGAACTATCTAGTGTCGGAAGGGCTTTACTTAAAAGATATAACCGACAATTACACTAAAGAAGAGATAGAAGAGGCTTACACTTATATAGACGGAGAGAGAAATAAGCTCTTCACATATTCAGGATTGGATCTCTTATTGAAGAGATATGTAATACGCTCCCATAAACATGAAGTCTTGGAGACTCCTCAGGAGATGTATCTTGGCATCGCCCTCCATCTAGCCATGCCTGAAACAAAAGATAGAATGAAAAGGGTAAGAGAGTTCTATGACATGCTCTCCAAAATGGAAGTGACTATGGCGACTCCCACACTCTCCAATGCCCGTAAGCCTATCCATCAGCTCTCTTCCTGCTTCATCGACACTGTTCCTGATTCTTTGGACGGCATCTATAGAAGTATAGACAACTTTGCAAAGGTATCGAAGTTCGGTGGAGGAATGGGCCTCTATTTTGGTAAAGTCAGGGCAAACGGCTCTGCTATCAGAGGCTTTGAAGGTGCAGCAGGTGGTATCATCAGATGGATCAGGCTTGTCAACGATACTGCTGTTGCAGTGGATCAGCTTGGAGTAAGGGCCGGGGCGGTGGCTGTATACTTGGACATCTGGCACAAAGATATTCTTGAATTCTTATCTCTCAGGACAAATAACGGTGATGAGAGAATGAAGGCCCACGATGTGTTCCCTGCAATCTGTTATCCGGATTATTTTTGGAAGCTTTGCAGTGAAGACTTGAACCAGATGTGGTACATGATGTGCCCTTATGAAGTCTATAAGACCAAGGGGTATCATCTGGAGGATTATTGGGGGGATGAGTGGACCGAAAAATATCTGGAGTGTGTAAACGACAATAGAATACAGAAGAGAAGCATCGTCTTGAAAGACTTGGTGAGGTTGATCATCAAGAGTGAAGTAGAGACAGGTACTCCTTTTGCATTCAATAGAGATACCGTCAATAGGATGAATCCCAATAAGCATAAGGGAATCATTTACTGCTCCAATCTATGTACAGAGATAGCTCAGAATATGTCCGAGATTGAGGCAGAGGAGAGCAGAATCGTAAATGAAGACGGCGATATTGTAGTCGTAAACAAAACAAAACCCGGAGACTTTGTAGTGTGTAACCTGGCCTCCCTCTCTCTGGGTAATATCGATTTGGAGGATAAGGAACATCTTTCATCTTTGGTACACAGTGTGGTAAGGGCATTGGATAATGTCATAACCCTTAACTTCTATCCAGTTCCATATGCAAAAATCACCAATGACAAGTATCGCTCCATCGGTCTGGGAGTATCGGGCTACCACCATGCCCTTGCCAAGAGAAAGATCAAATGGGAGAGTGAAGACCACCTTTCTTTCATGGATAAAGTCTTTGAAGAGATTAATTATGCCGCCATCGACGCTTCTTCAGAGCTGGCTGTCGAGAAGGGTGTATATTCTTACTTTGAAGGCAGCGAATGGGAAAGCGGACTTTATTTTGATAGACGAGGATATGAAAGTCAGGAGTGGAAGGCACTGAGAGAGAAGGTTAGGAAGAATGGTATGAGAAACGCATATCTATTGGCCGTCGCCCCTACTTCCAGCACCAGTATCATCTGTGGAACCACAGCAGGTGTAGACCCGGTGATGAACAGGTTCTTCTATGAAGAGAAGAAGGGTGCAATGCTTCCTCGTGTAGCTCCTTCTCTATCTATGGAAACCTGGTGGTTCTATAAGAGCGCCCACACAATAGACCAGACATGGTCTGTAAGAGCTTGTGGAATAAGACAACGTCATATTGATCAGGCGCAAAGTGTCAATCTCTACATAACAAATGATTTTACAATGAGACAGGTTCTCAACCTATATCTACTGGCCCATAAATGTGGTGTAAAGACAATATATTACGTAAGAAGCAAGAGCCTTGAAGTTGAGGAATGTGAGAGCTGTTCAAGCTAGGAGGATGAAAATGGATGAACTAAAGATTAAACCTCTTTTTAATCCCAATGGTGACATTGAGGTTGAGAAAAGAAGGATGGTTGGTGGAAATACTACCAACCTTAATGACTTTAACAATATGAAGTATGGCTGGGTCTCTGATTGGTATAGACAGGCTATGAATAATTTCTGGATTCCTGAAGAGATTAACCTTTCCCAAGATTTGAAGGATTATCATCATCTTTTGCCTTCCGAGAGGACCGCTTACGACAAGATTCTCTCCTTCCTTGTGTTCCTTGATAGTCTTCAGACGGCAAACCTTCCCTCTGTCAGCGACTATGTAACAGCCAATGAAGTGGGGCTTTGTCTTCATATACAGACATTCCAGGAGTGTCTTCACAGTCAGGCATATTCTTATATGCTGGATACTATCTGCTCCCCTGAAGAGAGGAATGACATTCTCTTCCAGTGGAGGACAGATGAGCACTTGTTGAAGAGAAACACTTTCATAGGAAACTGTTACAATGACTTCAGGGAAAATAGGGATTTGAAGCACCTGATGAAGGTTATGATCGCCAACTATATTCTGGAAGGTATTTATTTCTACTCCGGGTTCATGTTCTTCTATAACCTTTCCAGAAATGGAAAGATGCCAGGTTCCGCACAGGAAATAAGGTATATTAACAGAGACGAGAACACCCATCTGTGGCTCTTTAGAAACATCATTCTGGAATTGAAGAAGGAGGAGCCTCAGCTCTTTGGTGAAGAGGATATAAAAGAGTATAGAGAGATGATGGAAGAGGGAGTGAGACAGGAAGCCGCTTGGGGTGAGTATGTCATCGGTGAAGATATTCCGGGACTTACCGGAAAGATGGTAAGAGATTATATCTTCTACCTGGGCAATTTGAGGTGGTCCAGTCTTGGCTTCGGAACTCTTATTCCCGGATATGAAGATGAGCCGGAAGATATGGCATGGGTATCTAAATATTCAAATGCCAATATGGTCAAGACGGACTTCTTTGAAGCAAGAAGTACAGCTTACGCAAAGAGTACTGCTTTGGTGGACGATCTTTAATAATGATTCATCCTCCCCGCAAAAGCGAGGAGGATAATTCTTTTTCGATTATTCAAGACACGATAGATACTGGGCATCAAAGAGTCGAATGTACGACTCTTTATTGAGAAATAGTTCATCTGTATCAAAGATTGGGTGTTCATTCATATATAATTCTGAATATCTCTTTCTGTCTCCCATATTCTTGATTCTTAGCCAGGCGTCTATCGATATTGGGAATAAGAGGTCAGAGTAGTTTTCTTCCTCTCTCAAGAAGTAATCTTTTCTTTTTCCGCTTATTCCAATTGGGAAACAAGAGTATTCCTCGTTGAGTTTTGTCTTATTAATAAGTTTTTTCTTATTCTCCAAATCCTCGTCTTCAAGATAATAAATACGAGTAAACTCAAGTTTAGAGAGGATAAAGGCTCTTAATAGTCTAGCGGCCTCTTTGTGTTCTTTTTCCCCAGCCTTCTCTTCATTTCCCATTCCAAGCCTTTCTCTGATGGAACCGTTTGTCTCTTCTGCAAATAACAGAAAGTCTTTGTAGTACAGCTTCATACTGTCTCCTTTTTAGCGCCTTATTTTTTGACGTGCGCAATAGGGATCAAATCCACGTCTTAGTATTGATCCACTCAAGTGGATGGGGACTATAACTAGAAACAAGAGGGGGGTCTGGAAAAAGAAAAAAGACCATTACAGGTCCGACTCTTCCTTTAGCAGATACGGCTGCAAGTAGAAGTTTAAATCCCGTTAGTCAATTAATAACACTTCTTTTGGCGTGTGTAAAGAGAGTTTTTACAATGTTTTGTTGTTTAATAGATACCTCAAAAATATAAAAAAATATTTTGATATGCCTAAAAATCATATAAATTGAATTTTATGAAAGAAATATACTTTATAGAATGAACAAGGAAAAATAGAATTTTGTACAATTTGTTTTTCTTGATTTTATCGGCTCATATAAGAGAACAAATGAAATAAAAAAATACTAGACAATTTGTTTTTATAGTATTTCCTTTTGATATAAATAAATATTACTAGAATAGAACGAATGCTCAAAGTTTTATAAATTTTTTCCTTTATAAATCTTTTGTTACATGTTAACGTTTGTAG
>JALFCJ010000100.1 GCA_022771185.1 Spirochaetales bacterium
ATCCCTTACTCTCTTTCTTTCAAAGAAAATACAGTAGCTCTCAAGTGTCATAAAACAAGAGAGACAAAAGAGTATTCTAATGTATCTGAAGCAGTGGAAGGTATTATAATTTGACACAATATCAAGACCTACCTGTTTACAGACATAGAAACGAGATATTAACGGCTCTCTCCAACAATCAAGTCATTGTTGTGGAGAGCCCTACCGGCAGTGGCAAGACAACTCAGATTCCTCTTATTCTCAAAGATGCAGGATACGCAGAACTGGGAGTAATAGGAATTACCCAGCCAAGGCGCATCGCCGCAATGAGCGTCTCAGAGTACATAAAGAAACAGATTAATGATGAAGGCACATATTGCGGATATACAATGCGCTTTCATGACACTACAGATAAAAACACAAGAATAAAGATCATGACAGACGGCATACTTCTTCAGGAAGTAAAGGCTGATCAAATTCTTTCCCGCTATAGCGTCATTATGGTGGACGAGGCCCATGAAAGAAGCCTGAACATCGACTTTATCCTTGGACTATTAAAAGAAATAATAAGAGAAAGAAAGGACCTGAAGATAATAATCTCTTCTGCAACAATAAACACCCAGGTTTTTTCATCTTTCTTCGACTCCGCCCCCATCGTATCCATAGACTCCAGGCCTTATCCTGTCTCAGTATTCTATAAACCTCTTACTCTTGATAAAGAGCATGAAGAAGAATACTACCTACAGATACAAGCAATCATAAAAAGTGTACATGAAAGGGAAGACGGCGGAGATGTTCTGGTTTTCCTACCTGGAGAAGCAGAGATCAAGACTTGTATCCAATCGCTGTATGGCTCGGAGCTGATGGATTCAAGAGAGCTGGATATCTACCCTCTCTATGGAAGACTAAGTAAAGAAGACCAAGAAAAGGTCTTTACTCCAACCACCCCTGGACACACTAAGGTGGTAGTATCCACAAACATTGCAGAGACAAGCCTTACCATCGATGGCATCAGATGTGTCATCGACTCAGGCTGGTGCAAGATAAACTACTATAACCAGAGAAACTTTACATCTGCTTTGATCCCATCACTAATCTCAAAGGCATCTGCAGACCAAAGAAAAGGCAGGGCTGGAAGAACAGCCCCTGGAGTATGTTGGAGATTATATAACGAAGAGAACTACAACAGGCGAAGAGAGTACAGTGAGGAAGAAATACTTCATTCTGATTTGGCGGAAGTAGTACTTAGAATGTGTGAGCTGGGAATATATAACCTTACATCCTTCCCTTTCATCACACCGCCTCAAAAGAAGGCTCTGGAATCAGCCATCGACACTCTCAAGTATATCGGAGCTGTAAAAGATAACCTCCACTTAACGAAGATCGGTGAATTGATGATCCGTTTTCCTCTTATTCCCAGGCTATCGAGAGTAATGGTGGAAGCAATACTAAACTACCCTTCCTCTATTTCCGATGTATCTATTGCAGTGGCCTTCTTATCTACAAAAACTCCTTTCATAATGCCCCCTGGGGAAGAGCTTGAAGCCAGGGATGTACACCACTCTCTTGTAGATAACCCTAACGGCGACTTTGCCGCTTGGCTTAATCTATATAAGCGATATGTAACAATAAGAGGCGAAAAGGCAAGAGAGTCTTTCTGCAACAACAGATACCTCGATAAGCAGACTATGGATGAAATCTGCCATATAAAATCCCAGTTATTGGAGATCGTGGAAGAGATAGGCTTACCTGTAGTGGAGGGGAAGACGAATATAGGAGAATACCTGATTTGTCTCGCTTCCGGCTTAAGGCAATACATCTGTAAGCGTGTAGACAAATTCTCATACCGTTCTGTAAAAGCCGATGAAATCTTGATTCATCCCGGATCATCCTGGTTCTCAAATAAGCCTGAATACATTCTTGCAGGAGAGATTGTACAAACTACAAAAATGTATGCCAGGTCCGTTTCTCCATTAAAGCCTATGTGGATCAATGCCATAGATCCATTTCTATTGAAGGAACTGGAAAAGAAAAATGGAGAAAAGAAGAAAGAAGTCAAAACTAAAGCCAAAGGACCTAATACCAGTGTAGCATCTCTGGAGCCCTATAGAGTCGGTTCTTCTCATAAAGGCAAAGGAAAGTTCGTCGTTCCTCTTACTGATTTACCACAGATCAAGACAAGGTCCAGTGTCCAAATCTGGCTTAAATGTGGCAACTCTATCAGCTTAAAGAGTGTGAAGACAAGTAAGATAGACAAAGAACTCTCCCTTATTCCTATAAAGAAGGATCCTCTCAAAGATAAGCCTAAGAAGGCTATTACACCGGAATCCAGCGATGACGAGATCATCTCATTCCTCACTTATCTCTTGAAGCCTTATAAAAGCGGGAAGAATAACTTTGTATTCCTCTCTTTAAGAGAGAATGAAGGTAAGTATTCCTTAATCCCTGAAGCTTCCATTGAAAACGGCGTAAGAGAGACTATATATTCTCTCTCTTCTCTATTGGAGATGATTCCAAAAAGCAGGAAGACAGCGAGGAAGAGAATAAATGGCATTCTTTCAGCCTATGAAAAAGCAGTTGATTTAGGTGAGGATTAGTCCTCACCTTTAAACTATCATCGCAGCCACCTGATCGTCTGAGAGTGGTGACAATACAGGCTCCCCCAAGCCTTTGAGGAATACAAACTTTGTAACTCCCCCACTCTTCTTCTTGTCTTTCTTTGTGGCTTCTATAAATCTTTCATAGTCCTTCTTTTGGACTGTATACTCGTCAAGGAAAGGAAACTGAGAGATAAGATCAATACACCAGAGATAAAATTCTGGAGGAGTAATACCCTGCCAGAGTCCGCTGGTAAGAGCTTTCTTCATTCCCCATACAACTGCTTCTCCATGGCTTATGGAGTAATCTGTAATGCTCTCCAAGGCATGGCCGAAAGTATGGCCGAAGTTTAGGGCGCTTCTAATACCTTTCTTCTCCATTGGATCACGCTCGATATAGCTCTTCTTTACTCTTAGAGATAACTCCACCATTTTGTCTAATGCGTATTCATCTCTTTCAAGAATCTTATCTCTATTACTAAAAAGGAACTTATATAGAGCATCATCTTCCGAGAGAAATGCGTGTTTCACCACTTCTCCCATACCACACATAAACTCTTTATCTGAGAGAGTGGAAAGAACTGGAAAAGAAAGAATAACATCCTCCGCCGGATAAAAAGCTCCTACAGTGTTTTTTGTATTCATAAAATCTATGGCAGCCTTGCCTCCTAGAGAGGCATCAACCATAGAAAGAAGCGTAGTGGGACACAAAACAAGCCTTGCTCCTCTCATAAATAGAGCTGAAGCAAGAGCTGTCATATCACAAACGACTCCACCGCCTATTGCAACAAAGACACCATCTCTTGCCATAGAATGATTGAGGGCAAATGAGAGTATCTTCTCTAAGCTTTCCCAGTTTTTATTCTCTTCTCCGCTCTTCAACACTACTGTCCTCTCTTTATCAGGAGAGTATTTGAGAGAGTTTTCGTCTGTTACGATTACATAAGAAGGAGAGAGTGAGAGAATCTTCTCATTCATTTCGTTGTTGTCAGTTGTAAACCAAACATTGGTCTTTATATCGTTCTGGAGTGTTACTTCAAATCTCTTATCCATGAAATGAGTCTAAATCTTTTCACTTCTTTCTTCCATATTCCTTACTTTGTTTTCTCTCATAGTGATACTTTTTCTCTCTATTGGCTCTTCTCTTGTAGACCAAGAAGAGAATAAAGAAGAAAATCCATAGTATGGAAATCTACTTTGACAACGCAGCAACTACACCACTCTCCTCTAGAGCGGCAAAAGCATATATTGAGACAGCAGATCTTTATCCAGGGAACCCTTCTTCAATTCACAGACTTGGAAGAAAGGCAAAAGAAGAACTTGAGAGAAGAAGATGTCATATCGCCTCCCTTTTGGGTGTAAATGAAAGAAATCTTATCTTTACTTCCGGAGCAACAGAATCAATATCCCTCTTCTTCTCTTCCCTTCTTTGGATGGAGAAAGGTACCATTGTAGTCTCAAGAATAGAGCACGAAGCTGTTACTTCTTGGATGACATATCTAAAGAAAATTGGCTGGAATATTGTTAAGATCAAAGCAAAAGGCGGCTTCGTTTCTCCTGAAGAACTCTATTCATCCCTGACGCCAGATACGAAAGTCGTTGCAGTCATGGCAGTGAACAATGTAACGGGAGCCATCGAAGACACCAAGAGTCTTGTGGAATGTGTGAGAAGATATGAAAAAGAGAATGGAAGGAAGATTCTCTTCTTCTCAGACAGTGTACAGGCTTTGGGAAAGACAGGACTTGATCTAAAAGGAAGCGATGTAGACGGGGCATCGTTCTCAGCCCATAAAATAAATGGACCTAGGGGTGTAGGACTTTTATATGCAAAGAACCCAGAGATGATACGACCTATTGCCTCTGCTGGAGGACAGGAAAGCGGACACAGAGGAGGAACAGAAAACCTTCCTGGTGTTGCAGCCTTCGATGAAGCTTTGACAGAGTGGATGGAGAATAGAGAAAAAGACGAGAAGAGAATCGGAGAATATAACAAAATGCTAAGGGAATCTCTATCGAAGCTTGGCTTAGAGATTATATCTCCAAAGTCTGCTTCTCCTTATATTCTCTCTGTAATTTCGCCTCTTCCATCAGAAGTCTTTACAAGAATGCTGATGGACAAGGGATTCTGCGTATCATCCGGTTCAGCCTGCTCCAACAATGCCAAGGGAAAGAGCGAAGGCATACTTGAAGCAATGGGAATAAGAAACGAGAAAGCAAAGAGAGCCATACGTATAAGTATGGGAAGAGATACAAAAGAAGAAGATATAATAAGCCTATGTAAGGCATTTGGAGAATTAATTAATGGATGAAAGATTATACTTGGTAAAAGAGGGAGAAATATCTCTTAAGGGTGGAAATAGAATAATGTTTGAGCGTAAGCTAAGGGCAAATATCCGCTCTAAGCTGAAGCCATACGAGTCCCACATGGATAAATCAAAAGGAAGAGTCTATGTATTTGTAGACGACAAATGCCCTAGAGAGATGGCAGAAAAGGCTCTCTCCACAACCTTCGGTATTACTGGTTGGGCTTTGAGTGAAAGATGCAAGGAAAAAACCATTGAATCAATAAAAGAGAAGACTGAGGAGATACTCTCCTCTCACCCGTTTGGCGATACAGGTTCCTTTAAAGTAGATGTAAGAAGAGAAGATAAATCCTTCCCTCTGGATTCTCATATGGTTGCCATCACCTTGGCTGATATTGTAGAGAAATACTACCCTAATCTCTCTGTAGACCTAAAGAACCCAGACTACACTCTTACTGTAGAAATCAGAAACCAATGTTTTGTTTATACAGACAGCAAAAAAGGTGTAGGAGGTCTTCCTGTAGGAACAGCTGGAAGGGGCATGCTCCTTCTTTCTGGAGGCATAGACAGTCCTGTTGCAGGATACACGATGGCAAAGCGTGGTTTGAAGCTGGATTGCTGTTATTTCCATGCCTATCCATATACTTCAGAACTAGCTCTCGATAAAGTAAAGAAGCTTGCCTCCATCATTGCTCCTTACCTACAGGGGACCAGGCTTTTTGTTGTACCTTTTACTAAGGGACAAGAGTACATCAGAGACCATGGAATCGAAGAAGAAGCTACACTTATGTTCAGAGCTTCTATGATGCAGACAGCAGAAAAGCTTTCAAAGAGATACCATGACGTGGCCATTGTAACTGGAGAAGCTGTGTCCCAGGTGGCATCACAGACTTTGGATGCCATGACATTTACAGACAGCATGACAGACCTTCTTGTATTAAGACCTCTCTGTGGCCTCGATAAAGAAGAGATAATCGACAGGGCGAAGGCGATCGGAACATATGAAACATCCATTCTTCCTTATGAAGACTGCTGCGTCGTGTTCTCACCAAAGCACCCGGTAACAAGACCTGACAAAGAAGAGATGAAGGAGCATTTTGATTCATTGGAAATGGATGCCCTCATCGATGAAGCTGTAGAAAATACAGTAGTCTACACATTCTCAGATCAGGGAGAAGAGATTGAATGCAGGGAGGTCAGAAGAACAGAATATGGAGAAGATTAAGTCTTTCTGCAAAAAACAAATTGTATTTGTAGTTGCATTATTCGCTTCCATTTTGTCTCTTATCCTCTCCCCTCCGACTGGAGAGAGGTTTATGTCTCTTGACTGGAGGACTCTATTTACTCTTTTCATGCTTCTTCTAGTATTGGAAGGATTTAAGAAAGAGAAGATGTTCTACCCCTTCTTTTGCCTTACAGATAGGTTTAAGACCATCAAGGGACTGACATACTTTCTTGTAGGCGTAGTATTTTTTCTTGCCCCTTTCATTACCAACGATGTATCTTTGGTCACATTCGTTCCTCTTACAATAATTATCTTTAAGGGAATAAAGAAGGAAAAATACCTACTCCAAACAGTGATACTGGAGAATATTGCAGCCATATCAGGAGCATTCTTGACACCATTTGGGAACCCTCAGAATCTCTTTATATATACAAATACAAAGGTCTCTCCTTCTTCCTTTATTCTTCACATGCTGCCAATGTGGGGTATGGGGCTGTTAGGTCTATTTGTAGCAGTAAACTTTATTTATAGAAAGAACCCAAAGGAGCCAATATATACAAACGAAAGAATCGAGCATGATGCTCCAGATCCTCAGAACAGAGGACTAAGAGTATTCTATCTCGCTCTCTTGGTTCTTCTTTTGGTAGAAATCATTACGAGAGTATTTAACTTTATTGATATTGTAATAATAGTTTTGGCTGCCCTTCTTATATTCGACAGAAAAGTATTTAAGAAAGTCGACTACTATCTATTGTCTACATTCTTCCTTTTCTTCCTCTTCTCTTCTTCTATTGCAGATATTCCATTTGTCAAAGATTTCCTATCAACGCATGTCAGTGGCAATGAGTATTGGTGGGGCTTAGGTATCAGTCAGATCATTTCAAATGTTCCAGGAACTGCTCTCCTCTTAGATTTCTCCAATAACTATACTGCACTACTATACGGAGTAAATGCAGCAGGAATGGGAACTATTGTAGGGTCTCTAGCTTCACTTATTACGTTCTCCATATACAACAAAGAGTATCCTGAAGAAAAGAAAAACTTCTTCAAGTATTTCCACTTCTTCTCTCTTTGTTTCTTAGTACTGTATATATTGACTGCACTACCAATACAGAATTGGGCATTATAAGAAAAGGTTCGGGGCTAAAAAAACACCTCGAACCATTTTTCTTTGATAGCTTTAGATTACTCTTCCAATTCTTTAATTCTCTTCAGAGTCTCTTCTTTTTCTTTTTCATCCTCTGCTAGGATATTGAGAGATTCTTCATTTGAATAATTTTTGGCCTTAGATAACTTGATGACATTATCGACCAAATTTTTAGCTTTGGCATCAGCTGCTATCTCTACTTTTAAGTCCTCAAGAACATCAAATATACTTCTACCTTTCACAGCATCCTCCTCTTTTATTCCCAACACATATATCACTGGAATTCTGATATACATCTGATACTTCATTATTTCATCTGGTGTATCTTTGGGAAATAAGTCATGAATATTTAGTTCCTCATTCTCTCCTTTTTACCCCAGACGATTATTGAACGATAGGTAATACTTCTCCGGTTTTCTCCATGATGGAAAGGATGTGAACCAACGTGTACAAAGTCATTCTGACTTGATCCTTAACATCCAATTCTGTCTGATTCTCAATACAAAGATAAACTTTTCTTCCATCTGTCTTGACCCAGAGTTTTCTTATATCCCTGACAAACTCCTTTGATAGTGATATTTCTCCTCCTTCTACCTTTGTTACGGTATCTGTCTCGCTATAATCCCTTAGCTCATCAGGGTTTATACGTTCGTCATTAAGTACCAATTGAAAAATAGAGGCAAACTCCCTATTATCGCTTAATAAATGCTTTTAAGTGTTATTCTTAGGCTTGCCAACAACAGTAACATGTACATTCTGTTTCCTCTTCTTTCCCTTTCCTGCATTCTTTCTCTTCAAAAATGCTCCATCGGATTAATCAAAAAGAAAAACTCCGCAAATAGCGAAGATGCACAAAATCAAAATTCGGCACAATCCAACCTCACACCCACCGATAACGAGGGTGAAAGTAGGAGCATAGGCAAGGATTTAAAATACTAAACTAATTGGTCTCTCTTTCCTGCGTCCTCAAGAGTCTGAAAGATAAAACGAAATATACATGATTTGCCGTAGGACTCACCTACACTAACATATACAGCCAAATCAAAGTATTTGCAATAAAAATTTCATTTATTTATGTCTTGATTTGTAATTCCTTTTATATTAACAAGTTAATCTTAATAATACAAGAGTTATTATTAGCGTTAATTGATATAGTATTTTGGATTTATAATAAATTATTTCTTATCATGAAAATATATTCTTATAACTAAGAATAGTTAATGCCGGATTCCTCCGGCATTAAAGCTAAGACTAAATGAAATCAGATGATGACGTGCATCTTTTCTTTGATTTTTGCAATATTCTCGTTTCCAATTTCATTGGCTTTCTTCGTACCTTCAAGGATAATATCTCTGACGGTATCTTTATGCTCTTCGTAGAACTTTCTCTTCTCTCTAATAGGGTCAAGAATAGCATTCATCTTCTCGTTTAGGATCTTTTTGCATGCTACACAGCCCATTTCAGCGTTCTTACATGCAGAGCATACGCTCTCGACGCCATCAGGGTTAAATGCCTTGTGATACTGGAATACAGAACAAACATCCGGGTTTCCTGGTATCTTTACACTGATTCTATTGGTATCTGTCTTTGCATTCCTGATCTTGTTCCATACTTCATCCGGGGTATCGGAGAGATAAATAGCGTTGCCAAGGCTTTTTCCCATTTTACTGTTGCCGTCAAGGCCACAGAG
>JALFCJ010000123.1 GCA_022771185.1 Spirochaetales bacterium
AAAGAACGGTCTTGAGCCAATGTATCTCTTCGGTGCAGATGCAGAAGCTTATATGCTTGACTATCAGAAGACATATCTCGCTTCCATCGGCAAGTAAGAAATATTTAGCTTTTCTGGGGGGCGATTTGCCCCCCATAATAAGTAAAGGAGCAAATGATGAAAAAGATTACTTTATTACATACAGTCAAAAGCATATACAATTCATTTCCAACTCTTTTGGAGGAAGCTCTGGGCGAAAAAATCAAGATGACAAATATCGTAGATGAAATCTTGATATCAAACACACTTGAAAAAGGTGAGTTTACATCTTGGAATAAAGAGAGACTACTTTGCGATATGAGAGTGGCTGAGGAAGAAGATAGCGACCTTCTAGTTGTAACCTGTTCATCACTTACCCCTTATGTATTGGAAATGGCAGATAGAATTTCAAAGCCGCTTGTTACCATCGACAGCGCCATGTGCAGAACTGCTGCAAAAAAGGGTGAAAATATTCTGGTCCTTGCTACGGCGGCTACTACTGTTGGTCCTACTATGGACAGAATTAAAATGGAGCTTGATAGAATAGGTAAGAAGGCTTTGCTACGTTCTTCTCTCCGCACCGATGCCATGGATGCCCTGAAGAGAGATGACGTTGATGAACATAATAGAATTCTTTCAGAAGAATCAGGAAAGTATATGGATGCTGATGTAGTAGTATTGGCTCAGGCAAGTATGGCTCCTGCAAAAGAAAGCGTAGAGAGAGTAAAAGACTGGGTAGTTTTGACTTCTCCAGAGAGCTGTATTGAGGAAGTGAAGGCATTCTATGAAAACAATTGAAAACCTACCTCGTATTGCATTTGGAACTTGGTCCATCGGTGGCGGTGACAGTTGGGGGAAGAATGACGAAAACGAGTCTATCAACGCCCTCTCCGCTGCAATAGATCTTGGCTTCACTTATTTCGATACAGCCCCAGCTTATGGAAATGGATTATCTGAAACACTGCTTGGAAAAGTAATAAAGGGAAGAAGAGATAAAGTCTTTGTTGCCACTAAGTGTGGATTGGAGTGGGGGGAAAGCGGCTCCATGCTGCATAAAGAGAGGGATGGCGTAAAAGTATGGAGAAACCTAAAGAGAGAGGCCATCAAGAGACAGGTAGAAGATTCTCTAAAGCGCTTAGATACAGATTATGTAGATGTCCTTCTTACTCATTGGCAGTGTCCCGTTGATCCCTTGGAGGAGACGATCAGAGCCATGGAGGATCTGAAGAAAGAGGGAAAAATCCGAGCTTGGGGAAGCTGTAATAATACTCCAGAAAGCCTTACCGGGTACTTTGAGAATGGTATGAAGCCAATTCTGTTTCAAGAGAGATGGAGTCTATTGGAGCGAAAGAATGATCACATATTGAAGATTGCTGAAGAAAGAGGCGTAATGTTTCAGGCTTATTCATCCATGGAGAGGGGGCTTTTGACAGGAAAAGTAAAACCCACGGACGAAGTGAAGGGGTCTGCAAAGAAGAGTGACAAATGGTTTAAAAAGGAAAACATTGAGAGAGTAAATGAAGCTCTACAGCCATTAGTGCCATTATGTGAAAAGAATAATGTTCCTATGCATGTTCTCCTTTCTTCCTACGCGCTCTCACTTTCTCCTTCTTTCTCTCTTGTCATCGGAGCAAGAAGAGTTGAACAGGTTGTAGACAACAGAAGCGTACTATCCTTTAGTCTTTCCAAAGAAGACAAAGAGGAAATAACAAGACTATGGAAAGAACCAAAGGCGGTAGAGAATGATTAATAGAAGTATAGTTTTGTCTGCAATAGTAAAGAACAGCGCTACAGATCCATTTGTCCTTTCTGATTCGCTCTCTAGGCTAGAAAAGACAAAGATCGATACTATTGAGCTTTATTTTCCGTTTGAGAAGACAATGGAAATGAAGAGCGTAATATCGGACCATAGAATAAGGAATATAGTTTATCCGATTGCTGGAGTGCAGAAAATGAAAGGCTTCAGTCTCTGTGACCTCAATGAGCGCAATAGAATGAACGCTATATTTCTTCTTCTGAGGGCATTTGAAACAGCAAATGAAGTTGGCGCAAAAAAGGTTTTGATTACTACTGGTAGAGATACAGACAAGTGTGATAGAGAGAAGGCATTAGAGCAGTTTATGAAGAGCATGGAGCGCCTCCTTCCTGAAGCAGAGAACTTTGATGTTGTGTTGGAGACAGGTGACAGGACTGTGGATGCCCGTCAGCTTCTTGGCCCTACAGATTTAAGTATGGAAGTTACAGAAGAGATAAGAAAGAAGTATAATAACTTCTACCTTACTCTTGATACTAGCCACATCGCACAGCTAGGAGAGAATGTCGAAGACTCTATAGAAAAGGCTCTGAAGCTTTCTAATCATGTTCATCTTGCTTCATGTATCCTTACCCCCGGTCATCCTCTTTATGGCGATAAGCATCCTTTCTTTTCCCATCCTGATGGAGTGTTATCTGATGAGAGACTACATAATATATTCGATTATGTGGTAAAAAGAAGCGAAGAAGAAAAGCGAGATATTCTCATTGGACACGAAGTTATCGACAGAAGTGGAGAGCGACTTGGAGGACTGGAGAAAGCAATAGAAGAATCACCATGGTTCTTCCTTTGATTAAACATAGAGATAAACAATGGCCTTGGAGAGTGTTCTTCGGGGCCACTAATATAAATATTTTTCGATTTCTGAATAATTTATCATAAGTGTCCTATATTAACTGATTTAGCCCTTAAAATAGATAATATATAAGTTGTCTAAAACCTTTAAAAATAAGGATTTATATTGCTTCTCTCTAGACTTTTTCTCTCCTTTTTGTTATTCTATTTATGGTGATGAGAAGTTGTCACCGGCGAATCACGAATATATAAGTTTTGCCTAGAACGATTCCGAGGGGCAGATCCTCTAGGCCGATTAGTTTAAAGTTTGAAATCCTAACGCCTATGCCTCCCTGAGATATCTCGTAGGAGATGTCTTACTCTCCAA
>JALFCJ010000124.1 GCA_022771185.1 Spirochaetales bacterium
CTACTTTCTCTCTCTTAAAAGAAAATGGATTTACAGAAGAAGACTTGAAGAACGTTCATGCCCCCATAGGACTTTCTATCGGAGCTGTAACACCAGAAGAGATAGCAATCTCGATCCTCTCTGAAATAATCAGCATATTCAGAAGCACAAAAAATACTATTACCCTTGACCCTTCATACTTAGAAAAATCAAAACTGAATCAAGGAATCAGCGCGAGGATTGTAGAGAAACGCGGTTCCGCTCCAAGAGCTGTCGGCTCGGAAATCTTCATCTCCACAAGTGGTGAGGTATATGGAACTGTTGGCGGAGGAAGGGTAGAGAAAGAAACAATAGAAGAAGCAAGACGAATGATGAATAGTGGAGAAAAATCTAAGCTCAAACACTACAATCTCTCAGCAAAGGGCGATCTCAATATGATCTGCGGAGGAGATGTGTCCATGCTATTTTCATGTGTAGAAGAGTAATCAGCTCTCGTTTGAGAGTATTGCTTCTATCATCTCGGAAACAAGTACCGTCGTTTCAAAAGGCTTTGCAACGTGTCCATTCATTCCTGCGTCCAAAGCCTTTATTTTATCTTCAGGAAAAGCATTGGCTGTCATGGATAGAATAGGAATCGAAGCCTTCTTTTTGTCACTTAAGCTTCTTATCCTTCGCGTAGCCTCATATCCGTCCATAACAGGCATCTGTATATCCATAAGAATAATATCGAATGCATCTTGTGTAGCATTTTCTACTTTTTCTACAGCATCCTGTCCGTTCACTGCACATTCTACAATCATTCCCATATCCGTTAGTACTGTCTCTGCAATTTCTCTATTTAGGTCGTTGTCTTCAACAAGAAGCACCTGTTTTCCTCTTAAATCCATCTCCTTTCTTGTTACATAAAGAGTGTGGTCAGGAAGAGGACAGAGGGAGAAAATTTTCTGAAGATCAGAAAAGAACACAGGTTTTGGAGCATATGCATCCACTCCATAATCCTCTAGTTTTTCGTCATCCTTAAGTTTATAAGTGGTGACGATGAATAATGCTTTTTCTCCGATTCTCTTTCTTAGTTCCTTTATTGTCTCAAGTCCACTACTTCTCGGAATTGTCATATCAAGGACCAATACATCCACACCTTCCGCCATCTTTAGGGCATCTTCATAGCTTGAGGCAACAGAAACAGAGAGAGACAACCTCTCCAAAAGTGGAGGAAGACTTTGAACTGTCTTTGTGTTACCAACGACCAATGCTTTTCTTCCAGAGTATGTCCTTACTTCCCCCTCTTTAGTTACATCAAGACGCAGAGCAAGAGTGATAGTAAACTCACTGCCCTCTCCAATTGAACTCTCAACTTCAATGTTTCCATTCATGAGGGTGACAAGGTTCTTTGTAATGGCCATGCCTAAGCCTGTACCCTGAATTTTGGATACAGTGGTGTTTCTTTCCCTTTCAAAGGGTTCCCAGATTATTTCCAAGAACTCCTTTGACATTCCGATGCCATTGTCTTTTATCTTGAATACAAATATACCCTTTTCTTTGTCTGCACTCTTTTCATAAAGAGTAAGCCAAATATCTCCACCTTCAGGCGTGTACTTTATTGCATTAGTAACGCAGTTAAGAAGAATCTGATTAAGTCTTACTTTATCTACAAACACGTTTTCGTGGAGAAGATTATCTACACTAATATGAAGCATTTGCCCCTTGGCAGCCACTGATGTCTCTGTAAGGCTCTCAATAGAAGCAAACACATCTCTCAAGCAACAGGAGTTTTCATCAAGATTTATCTTTCCGCCCTCAATGAGAGACATGTCCAATACATCATTTAAAAGAGATAAAAGCTGCTTAGATGAATCCGTGATACGCTCTAAATACTTTTTCTCTTTATTGATATCCGAGATATTCGATTGAGCCAGGTTAGTATATCCAATGATTGCGTTCATAGGGGTTCGTAGATCATGGGACATATTTGCAAGGAAGGTGCTCTTTGCCTTTGCGGCAGCCTCTGCTTTCTCCAAAGCCTCCTGTAGCTTTTCTTTTTCTTCTTTTTCTTTCTCTACGACCTTTGTAACAAGACGTACTGTTATTACAACTACAGGTTCTTTTCCTTCATGAGTTCCTCTGAGCATAAACTGGAGATAGTTTGTCTCTCCATTGAAGATAAAGGAATCTACAAAGACTATATCATCTCCTTTTCCCTTCTTTGCACTTTCAATTGAATTATGAAAAGAAGAAATGAAAGACCCCGGATCATGATCGAGGAGAGAAGAGAAACTGGAAATGATGGAAGACAGAGGAAGTATGGCTCCGATTTCTGCATTCACAACCTTGAAGCCTCTGTTATTCTTAATTATTTCAACTCCTCCCTCATTGTTAAGGAGAAGAACCATATCCTCGTTATCAACAATACCTTCTACAATAAGGTTTCTCATTCTTCTGTTTTTCTTATTTGAAAATATCCAGAAGGCTATGGTATAAAGGCTGAAAAAAATGAAAACCAATAAAAGAGAGGCAAAGAGATATACTAAGAGCATAAAACAGACAGGGAGGTGAAAATAATCCGAATAGAAGCTACCATATCAAAGGAGAAAAGATATGGGCAGGAACAAGAAAACCTACACGGAAGAGTTCAAGAAGAAATGCATTAAGGAACTGTTGGAT
>JALFCJ010000152.1 GCA_022771185.1 Spirochaetales bacterium
TGAAGTACTTGATTACTTTTTCACTGCTCTGACGTTTAACAGCCCAGCCCTTTCCTTCAACCCATAAGAGTTCATGGACATCTTTAGGTTCTTTCTTTTCTTTTTCCTCTAATGTAGCGTCTGTTTTCTTTTCTGCCATAACAATACCCCGCTATGAAATAGTTTCCTTCGGCTAAGAGCTATTGTCAACAAGATTGACACTTAATATATCCGGTATTAGTCTTCTATATATGAAAAGAACACTTACAATTTTATTTATCCTCTTGATATCTCTATGTTCTGTATTTGCTTCAGGGCAGTTATTTACATTTGCTTTCGACTCAGGATGGAACAATGGAATAAACGGTCCACTGATGGGTTTTCATACTTTCTATCACTTTGGAGCATCTGTAAACAATGAGACTACTGTTGGATTTGGAACACTTGCCGATGTCGATTTCGGACTCAGGAGATTCTCCAGTGGAGACTATGATGCGAATATGGTGCTTGGTTTTGGCCCGTCCTTTGTAACAGACATAGATACAAACATCACAATAAACGGAATGGTGGGGCCGCTATTTGAGGTTCAGAAAGCTAAATACACAGATGACTCAGCTCTTGGTTTAGGCGTTGGCGGTACTTTTGCAGTCTCTCTTATTCCGACAACAGAGAGAAGGACAAGAAATCCTCTTGGCTTTACATTCGGTGTTATTGCTTCTGCAACTCTGAATGTAGATGAAGGTCCTGCAGCGTTCTTCTCCTGTAAAGCGTTCTTTGGTCTCTCCACACTCAGCCCATTCTATGCCCCATACCTTGGATACGATATCTACGATGATATTTTGATGGAACTATACGACGCTTATTGATTCTCTCCTCCGCCTTGAGCCCGGAAGAAGAGTCTTTTCGATACTTTTCTCAAAGCCTTGAAAGCTGTATCCGCCTCACAGAGGAACGTAGACTTCGTCCTCCTGAGCATAAAGCCTTCGGGCTTTGTTTCATTTGAAAAAAAACCAAGGGAAGCAAGACGCTGGTTGTCGACATAAGAAAAAAGGGCAGCCATGTAGCATGTTTTGGTTTCCCCAGGGTTAAGGGAGAAGTTATTAGAGCCACTCTCTCCATATGCAAAACCAAGGGAAAGAGATTTGACCTGTGGCGTCGCTCCATCGAATAAAGCCCAAGGAGCATCCATTCTTCCATACCAATTCTGCCCGATAGTACAGAAAGGCATAGAGAACTCATCGTTATTCTGCGCTTTATGTGCATATATCAAAAAAAACATCTGATCATTAGGATTCGTTGCAGATACCCATGAAATAGGATCATCAGATAGATGTCCCATAATATAGTCGTAGGTTCCTGTAGGAGAAGGAACGACTGAAGCGTCCGCAGTCCCTCCCTTCAAAAGTGGAGCCTTTCTTAAATCAGCAAATACTGTATTTGGAACGAATCTATTTACGCCAGACTCTCTGAATGCTACAGGAAATACATTAAACTTCTTGGCATTTGTGTTGATATAAGTACCTTTCTCGACAAGTGGGGAAGACAGTACGGCAGTCCACTGGGGATTGCCTCTCAACACAGTGTCACCTAGGTTAGTGATGGAGTAAGCCATATAAATGACATCGTGCCCGGGAAGGACAAGATCCACCTTCCCTACCTTATATCTATTCCCCTCTTCCCTGCTTTTCATTTCGGAGTATTTCCATACTCCTCCAAACTCATCTTCGGTGCCGTAACGCTTTACGCTCCAATAAGTATTTGATGTAGTTATGTGGTCGTCTTTGCTGCTTGGAAATGAGAAATACATTCCCCCGGCCTGATATAGGGCCTGTCTCATTCTCCACCATTCGCCATTTTCATCGCTCATGACGCCGCTGCCTGTTCCCCTGAAATATGGAAGGCACAAAGGAGACACTCTGGCCCCTTGGCCGTTTCGTACACTAAGCTCCAAAGTAATCTCTCCCTGATCTTCTGTTACTACGAAGAAGGAGCCATTGGACATGTATGTTGCATCTCTTCCTTCCCAAAGGGACAGTCTTCTTATATCCATATCACTATTTTAACACAAAGAAGTGCCAAAAAGTTACTAACATAACAATAAAAAGAGGGAAAGTGTTTGTTATGTGGGCTTTATGCCACGACAATGACAAATATCTCTCTTTGACTTATCATTAGAGTATGGTAGAGCAGATCGACGGTTTATTTCACATTTATACAGAGAACACAAGCTATGTCTTCAATACAGGAGACACAGGTTATCCTGAACATATTTACTGGGGAAGAAGGATAAAGAATCCTGTATTTTCTATTTCCGCCCTCAGTGAGAAGCATCTCAAAGCTCCCACGATGAGCACAATCAGTGACCGTAGCTACAGTGAGTTTTCTCTTGACGACACTCTGTTGGAGTTCTCTACAGAAGGCCGTGGCGACTATAGGACACCTTTTATTGCCGTCAGCTTTGGAGATAAAGGTGACAGGACCCTGAATCTAAGATATGAATCTTTCGCCATCCATCCTGGTATTGTCAGGTTTAAGGGAGCAAAAATGCCTCAAGCCGTTGCTGGAACCAACGATGCAGAGACACTTGAAGTCACTTATAGAGACAGAAGTCGAAATATAAGGCTGGTGACCTACTATACATCTTTCTACTCTACAGACACCATCACTAGGCGTAGCGTTGTCTTCAATGACTCGGACTCTATTCTCAATATTCGCTCCATCGCTTCTTCCCAAATCGACTTCAGGGCAAAAGAAGTGGATATAACTACATTCAGCGGAACCTGGGGGAGAGAGAAGATGAGAAAGACAAATTCTCTCTCCAGCGGGACTTTCATCAATGAGTCCCGTACTGTATCAAGTGGAGAAAACGACCCTGCCGTCATCGTCTCCACTGATCGAGATACATATCTATTGTCCCTGGTATACTCAGGAGCCCATAGGACTTCCGTCTCAAAGACAAACCACGACTCAATTCATATCGTAAGTGGCATCAACCCAGATATGTTCAGCTGGAAACTTGAGAAAGATGAGTTTTTTGAAACACCGGAAGAGGTTTTGATACACTCGGAGAAAGGTGAGGAAGAAGCTGAAAAGAAACTGAGAAACTTCATTAACAAAAATATTCGCCGTGGCCTCTGGAAAGATAGGATGAAGCCTATTATGCTCAACACTTGGGACACCTTGGGCTACTCTCCTGACGAAGGAGAAGTTGTCGAGATGGCAAAAGAAGCCAAGAGACTGGGAATAGAGGGCATCGTAGTCGACGACGGATGGTTCGGAGCAAGAGACGACGAGAAGACAAGTCTCGGGGACTGGTACCCGGACACAAAGCACTTCCCGTCAGGAATAAAGGAACTAGCCAACGAAATCCACTATCAGGGACTGTTTTTCGGACTTTGGTTTGAAATCGAGGGAATAAGCGAAAGAAGCAGGTTATATAAAGAGCACCCTGATTGGATTGTTGGGAAAGATGCGTCAAAATCAGCTCTTGGCAGAAGCCAGTTATTGATTGACCTCTCTCGTTCCGATGTCCAGGATTGGGCCATCGACACTCTGGAGAAGATAATCGAGTCTGCGAACCTTGATTACATCAGATGGGGATTTTCGCGCTATCAAAGCGACGTCTGGTCCAATATGGGGGAGAAAGACTGCGGAGAGTGGTGCCATAGATATATCCTGGGGCTATACCGTATTCTGGATACTATCACAAAGACTTACCCCAATCTTTATATTGAGACTGCATCCAGAGGCGGGTTGAGACTTGACTTGGGAATGCTGAGTTACTCTGCCTCCATTCGCATGACAGAGTGCTCCGACCCATTGATGAGACTTGAGATCGAAGAGGGAGCCGGAAGGTTATATCCACTCTCTGTACTCTCCGTCCCTATTGCGGGGGATCCCGATAGATACACAGGAAGAAGTATAAGCATGGACACGAAGTTCAACGTCTCTGTCTTCGGTATTCCTCAGTACTCTATCAACCCGCATGAAATGGGAAAAATGGAGAAATTCTCCCTCATGCAGCAAATCGATTTCTATAAAGCATATCGACCTCTCTTCCAATATGGAGATTTCTCTATTCAGGAAGAGGGAAACAGAACAATATGGACAGTCTCCAGCGGAGACAAGTCTGTAGTGATGATGCTTTACTATCTCAAGCAAAACGAAATAAACACTACAGCGGAAAAACTCTACTGTGATGCCGTCTCTCCTGAATATAACTACACATTTATTGCCAGAGAGCATTGGGAGACGATACAGGAGAGGGCACTTTACCCTCAGGAGACAGAGTGTTATACAGTTGGGGGTGATGCCTTGAAGTGGGCAGGCATTACACTGTCAGATAATGTATCTGGCAATGGAAACGAAGAGGGAATGCGTACTCTCCGCGACAATTCCTCACGTCTATACATTATTAGAAAGGAAGATCATAAATGAATGAAATAGTAGTTGCAGGCGCCGGAGTCTTCGGAACATCAGTTGCCGAAAGACTTGCCTGGAATAAAAATAACCATGTTGTACTCCATACCATCGAACTTGATGTAATGGAAGATATAAACACAAACCATCAGAACACAAAGTATTTTCCTACCAAGTTCCTGAACCCTGGAATCACAGCAACAGATGACGACTCTGTCTTTCGTGATGCCGACGCAGTCTTACTTGTACTGCCATCCTCTGTAATCGTTCCGTTTTCAGAGAGAATAAAAAAAGAAGCTAAACATAATCCTTTGATCGTAAACTTGGCAAAAGGAATGAGTGACAGTGGAGCCTTCATCACAGAAGACATTCCATTTGAAAGAAGAGCCAGCATGAAGGGACCGTCTTTTGCAATAGAGACCATGAACGGCTTTCCTACTTCCTTCACATTCGGGGGAAAGAAGGAAGACTATGAGTACTTCTCTTCCGTAGTTCTGCCTAAGACAGGCTTTACTTTGGACTGGACAGAGGATGTAAGAAGCGTGGAGCTCTGTTCCATATTGAAGAACATGTATGCTATTGCCATTGGTCTTGTTTCAGGTAAGTATGGCTCACCTAACGTAGACTTCCTTGTTTATACAAAGGCAGTAAGAGAGATGAGAAAACTTCTGGATATCTATGGCTGTTCTCCTGAAACTATATTCTGCTACTGCGGTCTTGGAGACTTGGGTCTGACAGCTCTCAACGACCTGTCGAGAAACAGAACCTTCGGTATGCTTATCGGAAAGGGATTCTTGTTTAACGATGAGAAAAACGCAGCCACAGTAATCGAAGGAAGAAGGACTATCAAGCTCATCAGAGAGAGAATCAAGATGCTCGGTAGAGAGAAAGAGTTCCCTATTGTAGAGAACTTATACAAACTTCTCTATGAAAACGGAAAACTTAACGAATACTTTATGGCAGTATTGAAATGAGAAGTCGTTATAACGACACTTTCAAAGCAATCATTACTCTCGCTCTTCCAATGATTGCAGAAGAGATATTATCCACGCTCCTCCAGTATGTAGACACTGCAATGGTTGGACGTCTCGGAGCTGAGGCCACTTCCTCTGTCAATCTTACAGCGACGGTGAACTGGCTCATAGGCTCGCTGTTTTCCGCCTTTGGAGTGGCTGTCACAGCCATGATCAGCTCAGGTTTGGGAGCAGGAGACAAAAAGAGGATGAGAGAATCAAGCTACGGCGGATTCTTGATCGCCTCCGTCTTTGGAGTATTTATCTGCATAATCTCTCTTTCTATCGCCCACATTCTCCCTGTCTGGATGAATGCAGACTCTTCTATTGTGAAAAGTGCAGGAGATTATTTCTTCATTATTTCCATCTCACTGCCCTTCAGGTCACTTTCTCGAATAGAAGCCTGTGCTTTGAGGGCTGTGAAAGACAGCCGTACTCCAATGTTCATCAACCTCTCACAGAATATATTGCACATCATTCTGAACTATATTCTCATCTACACTCTCAAAATGGGAGTAAAGGGGGCGGCATGGGCTTCTTTCA
>JALFCJ010000197.1 GCA_022771185.1 Spirochaetales bacterium
AAACATCACTTTCTTCAGCCTTTACATATTATCGAATCTTACTTTCTCTTTTTGTATCTCAGGGCGCAGATATCATCACCCTTGGCGATACAGGACTCAAGAATCAAGTCAGCGTTATATCTCTCCCCGATTCCATGGTCACCGCACATTGCAATATCGCAAAGCCTAGCTATCTCTTCATCACTGCAACCAGCCTTCTGCCATGCCTTCACAAGAGGACAATAATGGAAATCAATGAAGAGTTCGTCATCAGTGCTCTTCTTTACATCCATCTCAAAAACAAGCTGAGCTGCCTTTGTAAAGAGAGTCTTTCTCAACCCCTTCAATGAGTCAGTACCACCCTTCTCCACTAAATTCTGGCCTTGTGTCAAACCACACTCTGTAATAGCAGCTGGGGCAAATTCCTCCCACTCCAAGCCTTTCTTCTTAGCTTCTTTACATAAGAGGTATAGCCAAAATGCTCTATGCTCCAACTGTTCCCTTATTTTCTGTAACACACCTATCTTGTATTTAGGTTCGTTCTTTACCATCATCTTCTCCTTTATATTAGATTCTCAAGGAAAGATAGCGAGTATGCAACATGAAGTTTAGATGCGATTAATAAAGAGTCTTCATCGATTTCAAATAAACCGTCATGGTGAGCCACGAGAGTATTTGGCCTCTCACTGTTTCCACTTCCCACATAAACGTATGTCCCAGGAACCCTGAGATTAAACTCTGCAAAATCATCTCCGCCTAAAGAGTATGGTCTATTTGTTATGACGTTATCATCCCCCAAAAGCTTCTTTGCGACTTTCGCCACTTCTTCTGTAGGTTCATGAGGGTTAATAAGAGGAGAAGTAAAATCCTTATACTCTATCTCTGCTTCAGCTCCATAAATAGAAGCTATGCTCTTAGACAGATCCTCCAATTCTTTCTTCACTTTTTCTCTTATCTCGGGGTACATAACTCTTATTGTTCCTTCCAAAACTGCACTCTTAGCAACAATGTTATAAGCAGTTCCTGCCTCCAGTTTTCCTATTCCTATAACTACGCTGTCTGTAGGATTGGTTCTTCTTGTTACGAGAGCCTGTGCAGATACCACGATGGAGGAAGCGACAAAGAGAGCATCAACTCCTTTTTCTGGAGTTGAAACATGGGCTCCCCTTCCCTTTACTGTAATCTTAAAATAGTCTACTGAAGCATTATTAGGGCCTTCTGTGGCACTTACTTTGCCCACGGGGATATTAGAAGCAAGATGGATACCAAAGCTCCTATCTCCAGTTACAAGACCTGCCTTGATAAACTCCATAGCTCCGTATCCTATCTCTTCAGCCTGCTGAAAACAGAGTTTTATTATACCTTTAAACTCTTCTTTATGCTTTGAGAGAATCTTAGCTGCCAATAAGAGGGAAGCAGTATGGGCATCATGGCCACAAGCGTGCATTACCCCTTTCTTTTTACTCATAAAAGAGCATCCATTGGTCTCTTCAACAGGAAGAGCATCGATATCGGCCCTCAGAATTATAGCCTTACCTTCTCCACTACCTTTTATTTCAGCATAAACTCCAGTACCATCCACACGCCTTGTTTCAAGGCCGAAGGAGTTTAGTTCTTTTTCGATTCTATCGGCTGTAGAATACTCTTCTCTAGGAAGTTCCGGGTTCTCGTGAAAAAAACGACGGAGGGAGACAACATAGCCTCTCTCCGCATCCATTTCTCTGATAATTTCATCTATTCTCAGATTATTCATTTCAGTTCTTTCCTGCCAACTCTTTGAGCTCGTCTACGCTCTTAGCCTTCTTTGAATAGAGGGAAAGAGGAGCAATGAGAGTATCGCCGATAGCTTCAATCTTATAACCGCACTGTGCAATTTCTTTATTAAGATATGCTTTGTGCTGGAAAGCATTGAGGTCGATGTCGCCGTTGTTCAAAGCTTCGTTTGGAAGGTTATATGCATCGAATTCAACTCTCTGGATGTAGATATTGTCTCCTCTGTCATCAAGAACTTTCTGTACAGCATTGAGGTATTCATTTGCAGCTCCACAGACACCGATCTTTACAACTGTCTTTCCTGCCGGTGTTGAAACATAAGAATCGATATCCTCTACAACATTTGGATACTCAGTTGTTGTGCTGTCATATGGGAATGCCGGGAAGTATGCTTCCTTGTACTTAGCAAGAAGATACTCGGCAACAAGTTCTGTATGATAAGCTTCAACGACCTTCTTATATACTGGATTATCTTTCTCTGATGATCTAGCAACGATGATGTTTACAAATGGGTTGTTACCACCTTCATCCTGTGTCTCAATTAGGATTGCATCGCGGGAAGGAACGTATCCAGCGGCGGTTGCATATGTTCCGTTGATAGTAGAAGCACCGAAGTCATCGAGAGTAGAAACAAGTGTGTTTGCTGTTGTAGGTACGATTTCGATGTTGTAGATATATGAAGTGACATGCTTGATTTCAGGTGAATATCCAACGCTTGGGTCAACTGTAATAAGACCTGCTGTTTCAAGAAGCTTGATAGCTCTTGCCTGGTTTGTAGCGTCATCAGGAACACCGATCTTTAATGGAGCCTTTTCCTGGGATCCGCCAGCAAAGAGTGAGATTGCGATTAAAGAGATAAGAACGATAGTGAATATTTTTTTCATAATTTTTCCTTTTTATAATGCCAATAGCAAATAGTTCGATAGAATATCCCTAGAGGGAAATATAGTTAGATACAGATAGAGTGAAATAAAAAGAAGATGTTATGCCCAAAAGGGCATCATCATAGAAGAAAGCATGCACATTGAAAACATAACTGATGAATTAATCTTTTTCATGCTTTACTCCTTTGAACTTGAGGGAACGATACCACATTGCTTAGAAGAAAAGCAATAGGAAATTTACATTTTTTACATATTTATTCACATAAATATACTTTTCTATATTCAGAATATCTTTTCTGTGTTTTTACATTGATGCTCTAACTCAATAGATATTATATAAAAGAGTTAGTATTAATCACGCAAAAAGCCATCATTCCGATGGCTTCCTTAATTAAAAAAAGAATTCTTAAGCATAGACATAATCAGCTATTGATAGGAACATTCTTTATTATGTTCGATACCAAACTAGCTACCAGTCTATTCAAGATCCAGCGCTTTACAAATTCTTATATTGCAATATTCTCTAAGTTTCCGGTACCAATCAATTCTCGAATTTCTCATATTCTGCTTTTACTGATAGATCATCAAGCATTTCTTTCTTGAAGTCTTCAATTGTTTCATTTCGATTTCTCCCGAAAATAATCCCTCGAATATTTCTTTAACGGCTATGTCTTATAATAAGGTGTCTTTTGACCCTTTAAAAATATCTAAGAACCACTATATTGTCAGCAATGAAGAACAAGCTACTGCTAAAATAACACTGACCTGAACATCCAAAATGTCCCTTTAGAGAAAACACAGTAAAATAATGTGTTGCCAATTTCACATCATTTCTTTTTTCGCAATTCAGCAACCCTTTCTACAGAGACTTTTGCTATTTCACTAATAGATTCATCATCCATTCCTATAGAGATAAGATTGCTTATCATAGCGTCAATTTTTTCTTCATACTCATCTTTCTGCAAGTTCAACTTGTCTTCATACGCATCTTTCTGCAAGTTCAACTTGTCCTCATATTCATCTTTCTGTGTGCTCAACTTATTCTCATATTCTTCTTTCTGTGCATTCATCTTCTTTCGATGATCTTCATTCAATTCTTCCATTCTTTCCTTAAATGTTTCTTCCACCCATTTTTTTGTTTTATCCATAATCTTTGGGTCTCCCTTGTATTCAGAAACAGCATTGGCTGCAACAGAGGACTTCATATCTCTAGGATCCGCCTTCTGCATATCCTCAAGATACACCCTCACAGCCTCCTCTTCGTCGCTTCTAGGGTTTTCTTCACTCCAAACCTTTTTCCCATTATATATCAATACATTCACTCCTTCAAACGGATATGGTTCTCCTCCGATTGTATTGAATCTGTCAGAATCATCCTCACTTTTAAGAGTGTATCTCATTCTAGTCACACCCTCATACGGAGTTCCTTTAAATGGGTCGAAGTCACAAATAAAAACTACGATGCTCCTTGTTTGTGGAATATTCTCAATTCCTTTACTGAAATCTACAAGAAGTCCTCCAAGATAATAAAGTGCTCTTTCCAGTTCGTCTTTATTCCTGAATTTCTGAATCTTAATATCTGCTCTGATATTGCCTCTTAGATTAATTCTTGCATCCATTCTCATGGACCTTCCGTTCTTTATAGGAGCGAGGAAGTTCTCCACTTTCACAAACATATCTTCCATATCATCAACTTCAATACCTGCCAAAACCTTCAGCGAATATGCAGTATACGTCTTGTTATATTCAAAAATACCCATAAGAGGAGGATCATACATATTCATGTCCTCCAAGCTCTTCAAAATGATTTCTTCCATTAAATTATCTCCTACATATAAGGATAAGAAAGAAAAACAGAGCAAAACAGGGGCAAAAGAGGACACTTTTTCAAGTTTTTCAATTATTTTGTAGCTTTCAAAAGAAAAACTGCCAAACATCACTAGTCTGACAGTTCACTTTTAAATAAGCCAAAAAGATGCGAAAACTATGAATCTTCCAGCTCTCACACCTCTCAGTTTAATCTGGCTATGTTTTAGTCCATCTTCTTATATGTCTTCTGGATAAAAGCTCTGTTACTTGTCTTCTTTGCAATAAAGGAACCTATTGCCTGAATAATACATACGCCAACAAGAAGAACGATTACACATACGTTTACAATATCCTGATAGTGTTGTCCCTGGCCATAGTTGATAGCAAAGGACCCGATACCACCTGCCCCCACAGCTCCAGCCATAGTTGTAAGGCCCACGAGGCTAATGGCAGTAATCGTCGTGACCCTGGCCAGTTCAGGTACCGCTTCGTGAAGATAGACACGGAAAATAAGGCCAAATGTACCTGAGCCCATAGATCTTGCAGCCTCGATCTTTCCTTCGTCTACGTTGGCTAATGCCGTCTCAACTTGTCTTGAGTAAAAAGGAACAATACCGAATACAAGTGGAATTATGGCACCCTTTACACCGATGGCAGTCTTTACGATTGCACGGGTAAAAGGAATGAGGAAGATTAGGAGGATGACAAAAGGAATGGCCCTGAATACATTGACAAATGTATCAAGGATACGGAATACAACTTTATTTTCCTTTATTCCACCTTTATGAGTAATAGTAAGAATTACGCCAAGAAGCATTCCCAAGAAGAAGGAGATTATTCCCGGGATAATAAACAGGAGACATGTCTCTTTCACACTTTGACCGAACCTTGCTCTATATGCCCAAAGATTGGGTGCTACTGTTGCAATTAAATCAGACACCTGGAACCTCCTCGACTCTAATACTCGACTCCTTAAGGAAAGAGAGCGCTTCATTTATATTATCTTCTTTGCCTCTTATCTTTACGATCATGGCTCCGATGGTTGCATCAGCCACTACTTCTACGTTTGCAAGAATTATATTGAAGTCTACATTATATTTTCTCGACACCTCGCTGATTACAGGAGAGTCTACTTTAGTATCGAAGAAAAGCTTATAAAGTGGGCTCTCACCATTCTGTGACTTCACAAGAGGGGAATCCGCCTTAATAAGATCATTGATCTTGGAGAGTGATGATGTAGATGATACAAAGCGTTTCGTTATAGGAGCCTGTGGATAGGAGAATATACTCTGCACATTACCTTCCTCAACAACTCTTCCATCTTCCATTACAGCCACTCTCTCACAGAAGGATTTTATTACAGACATCTCATGAGTGATCAAAACAATTGTAAGTCCAAGCTTCTTGTTCAGATCTTTCAACAGCTTAATAATTGACTCGGTGGCATCAGGGTCAAGGGCGCTGGTAGCTTCATCAGAAAGCAGTATCTTCGGGTCATTTGCAAGAGCCCTGGCGATGGCAACTCTCTGTTTCTGTCCGCCTGAAAGCTGGGATGGATATGCGTTGGCTTTATCAACAAGACCAACCAGCTCCAAAAGATTAAAGACTTTGTCTGAAATCTCTTTCTTAGTCTTTCCTGTATACTTCAAAGGGTAAGCGATGTTCTCGAAGACAGTGGACCTGTCAAGAAGATTGAAATGCTGGAAAATCATGCCTATGGAGCTTCTCATTCTGTTGAGCTCCTTTTCACTCATTTTCCTCTTCTCTCCGGCGTTGACTGAATATAGAACGCCGTTCTCAATCTCCATTGTCTTTCCATCTATTGAGACAGAGCCGCTATCCGGCATCTCAAGGAAGTTAATACACCTTACAAGCGTACTCTTTCCAGCTCCTGAATACCCTATTACGCCATATCGCTCACCGTCGTTTATACTAAGCGATACATCCTCCAGAGCTTTTACAAGACCATCTTTAATTCTGAATGTCTTCGATAAGTTTTTTATCTCTATCATCTTCGCTCCAAAAAAATGAGCCCCAAAGGCTCTTTTTTTAAACTTCAATCCATACAGAGAGAGCCCTCAATCTCTATTGGGGAGAATTAGGCACATGCACATGTATGTATTCTTTCTCATGGAGAGAAGATTGCAACAAAATAGAGTATTATGTCAAGAACGGGTGGAAACCCACCCGCTAATTATGAAAAGAAAGATCTGAGAGCAATCTCAATCATATTATTAAACGTTGTCTGCCTCTCTTTTGCCGTAGTCTGCTCACCTGTCAAGATATCATCGCTGACAGTAAAGAGAGCAAGGGTCTCTACATTCTTCAAAGCTCCAAGAGTATAAAGCTCTGCAGCCTCCATCTCTTCAGCCATGATTCCAAGCTTATGCATCATAGCCATCTTCTCGTCATGTCTGTCGTCATAGAATTTATCTGAAGAGAAACAAGGACCTACTGTCACAGGAATACCTGCCTTCACAGCCTCTTCATATGCTTTGTACATCAAAGAAAATGACGGGACAGGAGCGAAATGGAAAGATGAACCGAAACGATCAGCGTTCATGCCGCTATCAGTATTAGCTGACTGGGCAATGAACACATCCCTTAGCTTCAGATTCTTATTGTTACTGCCGCAGGTGCCGACTCTAATAAGCTTCTTACAGCCGAAGAAGTCTATAAGCTCGTTGGCATAAATCGAAAATGATGGCATTCCCATTCCTGTACCCTGAACAGATACTCTGTGGCCATTCCATTCACCTGTGAAACCATACATTCCTCTGGTTTCATTATACTTTACCGGATTCTTGAAGAAAGTAGAAGCAATATGCTCCGCTCTCAATGGATCTCCTGGGAGAAGAACACACTCTGCAACCATTCCTTTTTCTGCTGTTATATGTGTAGACATATTAAAATAATCATTTCTAGAATGCTTTTCGTCAAGAAAAAAAACAGGCCACAGAATAATCCATGACCTGTCGCGACGAGAAGAATCTATCAGTCGTCTCCGCCAATAGCATCCAAGCCTTTTGCATTTTTCACTTTTACTGCTTTTATGTTCTTTACAAAGAGAGTGAATACGACAAAGGAAAGGACGAGAAGGATGGAAGCGTATATAGGGAGGACCTTCCATGCTCCGGTACGTGTGAACAAGAGACCAAGAAGAACAGGAGTTACTGTCTGAGCGGACATACTTGCTGTGTAATAATAACCTGTGAACTGGCCGATCTTCTTTGAAGAGCAGAGCTCTACGATCATTGGGAACGAGCAGTTATGTACAAGAGACATTCCAAATCCCTTTATTACCCAAATAACATACAAGAGTGCTGGGAATGAGAACTCGCCGTTGGCTCCCACGACCTTTCCTGACGGAGAGATGAAGCACATAAGCAAGAAACCGATAAGTGAGACGCCAAGGCCCACGGAAATAGTCCACTTACGGCCGATTTTGTCAGCAATGATACCTGCTGTAGCAAATCCGATTACAGATGCAGCGCCTCCGATGATAGTGAGGATCATTGTTGCTGAAGATACGCTGTTGAGATAGTAGATTACATAGTTTCCGATATATGTTCCCACTGCGTTATCTGACATAAACCACAAAAACTCTGCTGCAAGGATGGCAAAGAGCATGTTCCTGTTTGCCTTGCTCATAGGCTTAGTGTCATCAATAGGAGTCTCGACAGCTGCCAGTCTTTCGCCTTCCTCCAGCTCTTCTTTCATCTCTTCTTCCACTTCGTTTTCTTTGACAGTGAAGAAAAGAACCAATGCAGAGATTACCATAAGTATGGAAGCAACTATGAAAGGAATCTCGATCATCCAGACCTTTCTGTTTTCATCTGCTACGTTGATATAGTTTGAAAGAGGAAGGAAGATTCCAAGAATAGTTGCAGATGCTCCCCCAAGATATCCTACGATATTGATAATGCCGTTTGCCTTGGCTCTCAATGGCTTTGGAGTCACATCTGGCATCAATGCTACTGCAGGGTTACGATACATCATCATGAATATCAAGACGATGGCCATTGAAATGACCATACCTAAGATATTGTTGTAGTGGAAGAAGAGTGGAATAAATGGGAATGCAATGGCAGAAACAAAAGTTCCGATAAGAATATATGGCATTCTCTTTCCAATAGGGCTCTTTGTCTTATCTGAGAGGCGTCCGAATATTGGAAGAAGAATCAAGGCTGCAAGGTTGTCGCAGGCCATGATTATACCGACGATCCACTGTACTGAGAGAATCTTATGAGCGTCTCCTCCCATTTTTAGTTCTGCAGACGACATGCCGTACATACGACGAGCAAAGATGTCTGTCAAGAAAGTAGGACACCATGAATCGTAGACTTGCCAGAGTAACAAGATACCGAAGAAGGCAAATCCAATAAGAAGTGTCCTCTTTACATTAAGCTTCAATTTTATAGGGGAAGATGACATTTTGTTCTCCTTTCGTCTATTTATTATATGCCTATGTCCCAAGTAGTGCAATTTTCAATTTCTCTATCATTGCATTAGAAGTAATATTTAAGTTAAAACAACAACTATGCCTCTAAAAAGTTTTAATGATCTTGAAAAACACATAGTTTTGACAGAAGAAGAGCGGGAATGGAGAGAAGATGGTGGTCACACTCTTCCTATCCTTGTCTCCGATCATCTTACTCCTCTTATCGCTGACCCGGCCATAAGGCGTCAGTTTGTTCCAAGTGTAAAGGAAAACAAAGATACTATAGGTAACTTGGATCCACAGATGGAGAAAGAGTACTCTGTAACAAGCAGACTAGTTCGAAGATATAAAAACAGAGCAGCCTTTCTAGTGACAGACAGTTGTTTCGCCTACTGCAGGCACTGTTTCAGACGTCGCTTTGCTGGAAGTATGGTAGGGCCTGCAACAGAGAAAGATATATATGAAGCATGCTCATTCCTCTCAGAGCACAGCGAAATAAAGGAAGTGCTGTTGACGGGTGGCGATATGTTCACTCTCTCAGACTCCTCCCTGGATTCTTTGTTGCACTCTTTTAAAGAAGCCAGGCCCGATATCATTTACCGCTTATGTACACGTGCTCTTACATCAAATCCAGATAGGTTCACTCCATCTCTCTTTGAAGTAATAAAGAAAAACTCATTCGGTGCTCCTTTTTATTTAATGACCCAGTTTAACCACTCTTTGGAAATAACAGAGAAAGCTGAGAGCGTTATTAACAACTTTATCAAATTAGGCATCCCTATTATGAATCAGACGGTACTATTGAGGGGGGTAAACGATAGCATAGAAGTGGAGACTGAGTTATCAAATAAGTTACTTTCACTAAGAATAAAACCTTATTACCTATTTCAGGGAGACCTTGTACAAGGAACAGCACACCTACGTGTTCCACTATCAAAGGGCCTTGAGATAGAAAAAGGAATGAGGGAAAGCCTAAGTGGTTTAGGCCTCCCCCAATATACAATAGACCTACCTCAAGGTGGAGGAAAGGTTCCTGTAGATTCTAGGTATAACAAGGGGTTGAAGGATGGAATCTGGACATTCTCGACCATCGACGGAGAAGAGAGACACTATCCTGAGGACGTTTAATCACAAAGTCCCAATAGCCCTTTGATAATCCCCTCTATTCCTTTTCCAGCTTTATATAAGTCTTCCTCTTCAATGTACTCGTCTACAATATGAGCAAGTCTCTCTTCTCCCGGCCCATATCCGACTGTAGGAATACCCGCTTCCCCAGCGTAATGGCTGCCGTTAGTGCAGAAAGAGTAGTGACCGAATCCTTCCCATAGACCTACGCTTTCCAAGCCCTTTCTAGCTTTCATAGAAGACTCAGCCTCTTCACTATTTTTCCAAGCAGGGAAGAATCGAGGAGACGAAAGATGGTGGGAAGTATATGTATCTGTTACGCCTTCAGCTATCCTTGCTTTTGCTTTTATTCCCTTTTTCTCAAGTAGCTCATTAATCGGAGACAATACACTCTCCATAGTCTCACCAGTAAGAGTACGCCTATCAAAAGTGGCGAAACACTTTTCTGGAATGACGGAAGCTCCTGGATATGGAGAAGAGATAATATCTGTAAGAACCATTATCCCGTCTCCAAGCATCTCATCTCTATTTATCTCGATACCATCGAGAGCCTCTATTGCATCCATCATAACCCTGATGGCATTTACTCCCTCATTGGGATTAGAAGAGTGGCAGGACTTTCCTTCCGCCTCCAGAAGTATCTCGCACCTTCCTCTCTGCCCAATGTTTAGTTTTCCTCCTGTAGACTCGCCTATTACTACATAGTCAGGCTTAAATCTACGAGATACTTCCCTGGAGCATATACCTTCAAATCTCTCTTCCTCGACTATACAAGAGATCACTATTCTACCAGGGAAACTTCGTCCTACAAATTCTGAAGCTCCCGCGATGATGGCGGCTAGTCCTCCCTTCATATCACTGGTTCCCCGCCCATATAGTCTCCCCTTGTCTCTTGTAAGAGAGAATGGATCATGAGTCCACTTTGATTTGTCAGGGACGGTAACTGTATCTATATGCGCGTCCAACAATACAGTGGAACCGGGTCTATCACCACAAAGAACACCACATATGGAGCC
>JALFCJ010000067.1 GCA_022771185.1 Spirochaetales bacterium
CACCCTTACCTTTCGGCGGTATACTTTCTGTTGCACTCTCTGTAGCATCACTGCTCCTGGCCGTTAGCCAGCACTGTGTCCTTTGGAGCCCGGACTTTCCTCTATATTTCAAGCGATTACTTCGGGAACCTGGAAAATACAAATTAGAAATCCATATCCAAATCGGATCCTTCAAGGATTTCATCATTTTCTTCAGCAGTTTCATCAATGTTATCATTAGACTTAATAACATTTTTTGCAGCATCAAAGTCATCGAAAATATAGTTCTTCTCTTCTTCTGCTGGAAGATCCTCTCTGTAATAGATCATTCTTGAGCAATATGGGCATGTATCGATATCTCCATTATGCTGCTTGATTCTAAGATCGATTACAAACTGCATTGGAAGAACTGTGTTACATCCCATACAAACCTGACCATAGACAGGAACAAGACCTACACCACCCTTTTTCTTTGCAATGTTATAGAGCTTATTGAAATAATCATCAGAAACAGAATCACCCTTGATGGATGCAATTTCTTCATCAATGAGTTCGATTCTCTTGTTGATCTCTTCAATCTTACCATCAACTTCCATTGATTCTTTATCATACTCAGTCTGAAGATCATTGCAGTGCTCTGTCATTTCAGCGACACTCTTGCTGATTTCTTCAATCTCTTCTTTCTTAGATTTCTTAAGCTTTCTAAGTGTATTGAAATTTGCTTCAGCATCAGCGTGTTCTTTTGTAAGAGCTTCAAACTCTCTCTGGGAAGAAGCGAACTCAAATCTTCTCTGGCATTCCTGAGATTTGGCAAAAGCATCATCGTATTGAATGGAGAGAGATTTTTCACTCTCGATAGCAGCTTCTAACTGTGCATTAAGATCCTCAAGTGCTGCCTTGGCCTTATTCAGTTCAGCTGTATCTCTACCCAGCTTCTCTGGAATAATCTCCTTCTGCTTCTCCTGATCCAGCTTCTCTGAAATCTTTTCCTGAAGTCTGATCAGGCAATCAAGCTTTGTATTGTTTTCTGCCATTTAATATTCTCCTACCAAAAAACCATGTTAACGGATTTTTCTATCTTTATCTACTCTAATTAGTTCCAGTCCTTCAACTGTCTGCTTCTCTTTGGATGTCTCAAACGTCTGAGAGCCTTAGCTTCAATCTGTCTGATTCTTTCTCTTGTAACGTCGAAGTACAATCCGACTTCTTCAAGAGTGAGTGCATATCCATCATCCAGGCCAAATCTCATTCTCAAGACTTCCTGCTCTCTTTCAGGTAGACCGGAAAGAAGCTCCCTGATCTTATCCTGTAGAAGCTTATAAGCTGTCTGGTTTGCAGGGTTCTCAGCATCTTTGTCTTCAATGAAGTCGGAAAGTACTGAATCCTCCTCTTCACCTACAGGTGTCTCGAGACTTATAGGTTCTCTGGCAACACTCTTGACAGTCTTTACTTTGCTTTCCGGCCACTGCAATTCATCGGCAATTTCTTTGTCGGTGGGTTCCCTACCAAGAGACTGCATAAGTACTCTAGATACTCTTACAACCTTATTGATCTGCTCAATCATGTGTACAGGGACTCTTATTGTTCTTGCCTGGTCGGAGATACTACGTGTAATAGCCTGTCTGATCCACCAAGTAGCATATGTTGAGAACTTGAATCCTTTTGCATACTCAAACTTCTCAACTGCCTTAATAAGGCCTATATTTCCTTCCTGAACAAGATCGAAGAACTGAAGCCCTCTATTTGTATATTTCTTTGCAATAGAGACTACAAGTCTAAGGTTAGCCTTTATAAGTCTGTCCTTAGCAAACTTGAGAATACGTTGACCATACTGAATATTCTTAACATCCTCTATTACTTTGGATGTACTACATTCAAAGTCACTTTCGATAGTTCTAAGTTTCTTCTCTGTAAGTTGAAGATCCTTGATAAGATCTTTTATAGTCTCCACATCAAGCCCAAGGTTCTCTTCAATCATCTGTGCTTTTGATCTTGTTGCAAGATCACGCCCAAGCTGACGCTGTTCACGAACAGAAGAGATATGAAGCTTAGATTCGATATCAGCCTTCTTTGCATTGCAAGCAATGATAGTATCTTTGGCTTTCACAAAAGTATCGGTAAGATCATCGATATCTTCTTGCTGAAGCTCAATAGAACTTATCCAGTCGATGACAGGAATATAGTTATTGCTTTCCAAGACTTCAATTTCTTTTTCAGCATCTTTAAATCTCTTTGCAAGAGCCTGGCCAATTGCAGTGTTCTCTTCTCTAAGCTTGTTATGGAACTTATTGATCTCTCTTTCAAGATCCTGAGGCTTCATATCCTTGTGTTCTTCTCTGAACTTTGCATCACGCTCAGCAGCATCTCTTACAAGGGCGAGGTTTCTCTCCTCTTCTTCTTTCTTGATATCAATCTGAGCCTGTCTAAATTCATTAATGAGAGAACGACGAGAGCAATCTCTACACCATTCTATCCAAGCTTCTCTGGATTCAAAGTCAGTCCTCTTTTTTCCTTCGTATCTAGGACTCTTTTCATCTGGATGTCCACCAAGTCTATTTAACAGGTCTTCTCTCTTACGCATCAACTCCTGGTTCATTTCCGGGTCATCAGAAGAAAGAAGAACTTTGCTCTTTAGTTCATTGTACTCAGCAATAGCCTTTGATACATCTTTACCTAGAGCATCCTTGTAGTTTGCGTTATATCTTTTCTGAATTGATAAGAACTCTTTTATTTCTTCAGGGCTAAGAGTATCTTCGCTCTCTTCATCGATTTTTTTATTAATATTCTCGATGACTTTCGTGAAGAAGGAAATAAGAATACCAGATTCTCTTATTACAGAGTTAACAATCTGAGAGCCTTTCTCCATCTGTTTTGCAAGCTCTACTTCCTGTTCACCAGTAAGAAGTTTTTCGTTACCAATCTCTTTTAAGTAGAGTCTGATCGGGTCATCCTGACTTGTATCATATTTACTAGAGCTCTGATGAGATGAACGATGCTCAGATGTATGCTCGCTGAAAGAAGAAATATCAATGAATCTTTCACTGGTTTCAGCATCCTCATCTGTGCCTTTCCATTCATTCATGTTATCTTCAGCGTACTCTTCTTCCTCGTCTACATCGTCTTCATCTTCGTCTTCGTCATCGTCGCGTCTTTTCTTATCTTCGTCATCGCTGAAATCTACATCTTTCTCCAACTCATTCAAGTCGTCAGCTGTAGGTTCGTCATCATCAAAATCATCAAATTCATCGTCATCAAGAGAAAGAGGATCTTCTAAAGATACTTTTCCCTCAAGTTCTTCTTCTGTAGGCTCTTCTTCGTCAAAATCTGATCCATCTTCACTTTCAGTATAATGAACGTCAAATTCTTTTAGAGCTTCTATAATTTCATCATTTGTATAACTCTTACCTTCTTTATATGCTTTTTTTGCAGCAATAACGTCCACCAAGGAAACAAAGCCCTTGTCTTTCTCAAGCTTAATCAGACTAAGTAGCAGATCACTTCTTTTGATGTCTTCAGCCATTTATTCCTCACTATTCACTTTGACTAAGAGAAGTTTACTTCTCAATTCTCTTATTAATTTATCCAGCTTTACTTTTCTTTCCAATAGATCCTGAACCTCATCAGGATCCAATGTGTTGCTAAGTTTAAGCTGAGTGGTCAATACATCCCTTTTCCTCTCCATGGATCTCAACCTGATTCTGTCTATTGCTTCATCCAAGGCTCCTTCTTGCATCTTGCCATATTCATCTAAGGCAAATGATGTGGAAACCATACTAATTAACTCAGGGTCATCCAGATATGTTAAGAAAAGTTCATTAGATTCAACTCCATCACGCATGGCGTTTTCTATCGCCATATAAAGCTTTTGGGCATCCCTGTCTTCCAAGTCACCAAAGGAAAGCTTAGAACGATATGTTCTGAAAATCGATCTATGATTCGCCAGATAGAGCATGGCAAATAGATCAATAGAGATGTTTCTCTCTCTTTCCTTACTTACAGCTTCTTCTTTACCGCCTTCCACACTTCTAAGAGTGGTTCTGGCCTTGTTCAGATCCTCCTTAATGGTTTCGTCCGATACACCCAGTATTGTAGAAAGAGATAAAATATAACTGTCTCTTTCAACTTCACTACTGCATCCGGCAAGATACTCGGAAAGTGACTTAAGAAAATCCACTTTTCCTCTGGCAGTCTTTATATCATAACGATTTAAGTTTGTTTGCACAAGATAGTCAAAGCCAGAAACATAGGGTTCAAATTCGTTTTTTACTCCTTCCTCCCCATCTCTTTCCAATAGTTCTGAAGCATCTTTTGCAGTTGTAAGTTTATGTACCCTTTGTTCAAACCCATTTCTATTTAGAATCAACAAGGCCCTCTCTGTAGATTTCTGTCCAGCTGCATCGCTATCATAGAGAATATTGAAGACTTGGTTATTTGGGTACCACTTCTTCATGTTTGTACACTGCTCGTTTGTAAATGATGTTCCAAGGGAAGCTATTGCACTTGTATATCCAGCCTGATGCATTGAAACAACGTCAAAGTTACCTTCGCATAGTATCGGGCCAAACTTTCCTTCAGATATAGTGTTTTTTGCTTCATATAAGCCAAAGTAATTCTCTTTCTTTTGATAGATCTGTGTCTCTGGGCTATTTATATATTTCGGAGCTTTATCGTCTCCAGTAAGATCTCTACCAGAAAAAGCTATTGTTCTTCCTTGTCTATCGCGAATAGGAAACATTAATCTTCCTCTAAAGAGTGGCCATTTCTCTGACTTCTGGCTAAATAAGCCACTTTGTTTTAGAAAAGCGTCACTATACCCCTTGTTTATTAGAAAGTTATATAACCAGTCTTTATTGAGAGGTGCATAACCAAGCTGGAACTTTTCAATCATCTCCTGACTTACATTTCTTTTCGTTAAATACTCTCTAGCGTTCTCACCTTCTTTAGAACTAACTAGAAGATAATGAAAAGCATTTGAAAGACGAGAATATAAATCATAGAGATTCTCTTTTTCTTCTCGCTTCTTCTTTGCTTCGTCTTTGTTGTATGAAGAAGATGCTTCCTCCAGCTCTACTCCAGCTTTTTTTGCCAAAATCTCAACAGCAGTAGAAAAATCTACTCCTTCTTTTTTCATTATAAGAGAGAAAATATCACCAGACTCATGGCAACCAAAACAATAGAAAGTTCCTCTATTATCATCCAACTTGCAAGAAGGAGTGCGTTCATTACCTCCTCCATGGAATGGACACTTGACCCACTTGGAGCCTCCCTTGTTTTCAATGAAGGCATAATTTTGCATCACGTCAGAAATAGTGACGCGACTTCTAATATTATCGATGGTTCTATCTGTAAAACGCGGCATAAGACTCCATTATTAATATATAGCAAAATATTTAGAAAACAAAAGAAAATATTAAAAAAGCTTCTTTTTTTTCATTTTGACATAAGGTATATTTTCTCTTCCCTTTTCAAGCAGTTCTTCTATAGTGTCCTTATTAATTATTGGTCCTTTTCCTATTCCAGGACAGCTCCTTTTCTCACTCTCCCAGTTTTCTTTGCTTTCTACTATACTAGGCCAAAAGGGATAGGTTCTGCATTGCAACGGTCTACCTTCGTATATCGAACAACCATTTTCACCTAGAAAAATACAATCATAGTTATCTTTTTCTTTTAAAGAAACCAAGTAATATAATCCATAGTCTACATCTCGAGTATATAGTGATAGAAATTCTTCAGTTGATACCCCCAAAACTCTGCTGGCATTTTCAATGTCTTTTTCAGAAAGAAAAACATATCCAGGCTCAGAAGAACAACAATACCTACATCTCTGACACTGGAAGCAAAGGCCTGAATTATAGAACATGATATACTCCCAAAATAAAAGCCTCCGTTTAAGGAGGCATATTGGAGAGAGAAGGATTCGGACCTTCGAAGGCATAGCCAACAGATTTACAGTCTGCCCCCTTTGACCGCTCGGGAACCTCTCCAATCAACATGATTATTAAACGAAAAAACTGATGGTTTAGTCAATAGAATTTTGAAAAAAAAGAAGCTTCTTTAGACTAGAAGCTTCTTATTTCTTCCTTGATAAAGATTTATTAAGAAAAAAATCTTTCTTTAATAACAGTAGCAAATGGTTTTGGAAGAAATTCTGTGACATCAACACCATATTTTATGAATTCTTTGATGCTTGAAGACCTTGTAGATATGTTTTCACGTGAGGCTGAAAAGTATATCGTCTCTATGTCTTTTTCAATAAACTTATTGTTTCTCTCCAGATCAGACTCATATCTAAAGTCTTCTTCATCTCTTAAACCTTTGATTATCCATTTTGCCCCAAGATCTTTTGCATGTGACACTACCAGCCCCCTTACAAGGCATACTTCCACATTGACAATATCTTTTACGCTTTCTTTTACAAGCTCTAATCTCTCTTCCACTGTAAAAAGAGGAGTCTTACTGCTATTAATGCCTACTGCCACATAGACCTTGTCAAAGAGTTCAGAAGCTCTATTGACTATATCTAAATGGCCATTTGTCATTGGATCAAAAGAACCAGGAAAAACTGCAGTCTTCACGCTTTTAGTCCTTCAATATAATTCTTCATTTTTAAAGAATCATCTTTGTTTTCTACTTCAATACGCTTCACAATGGTATATTTTCCATCTTCGCTCTTCTGACATACACCAAAAGTACCGGAACCAAGATAACTTATGGTCTGACCTTCTTCCAAAACTTCTTTTTCTTTTATAGAAGAAAGCATGCAGTCAAAATGTATATACTCACCATTTACTAAAAAAGAATCAGCAATCAAATCTATCTTTTCTCCGCAATATGGACAGACTGGATATGGTTCAGAAACGGACTTAGGCATTGGTACATCAAGTTGAGAATGATAAGAGCGTCTTAATGGAACTCCTGCAACCTGAGATAGAGTGGAGAAGCCACTAATAGGAAGCTTCCCCTGTCTACCACCCTTCTTTGCCTTTTCACTCTTCAAAGGTTTTCCAGGCTTCTTTTGATTTCTCTGAGATGCTTGTTTAGAATTCTTTTTATTGAATTTTTTATTGTTTTGATTCTCCATGATTACCTCAGAAACTATATCTGGCACCCAATGCGATGCTAGGTATTACTCCCTTTGCAGCATTAGATCTGAATACTACACCTACTTCTCCAAAGATAAATAGATTATCAATCACTTCAACCTCATATCCCAGTCCACCACCAAGAATTAATCCTGTTGGACGACCTGCACCGATTCCAATTGAAATACCAGCCTCACCAAAGACATATAATCCTTCTGGATTAGAGAAGTTATACTTTAAATATCCCTCGATTGGCATATAACCGCTTAAGTCATAACCAAGTTTCAATCCAGCACTAAATCGATCATTAATCTTATATTCTCCTCTTACATCAAATCCCAAAACAAATGGGCTAGAAGGATAAGAGAAATCAAGTTCACCTTTTATTGATAAACCAAGAGAAATATCATTTAGAACATTTCCAGCTTTAGTAAGTGGTTCCACGATAGTTAATTCATTACTCTTCTCATCTTTGGATGCAGGAATTTCGTCAGAAGCATTTGATTCATTCATACTCCCAGAAAGATCATCAAAGCTCTCCGTAAGAGGCATAGGTGTGTAAGCAAGAATCAAATCATCAAGTGCATCAAGCGCTGCTAGAATATAGCTATCGTCTACCACAGGATATGTAAGCTCGATGCCATCTTCTTTTAATGTATAATAAACATACTTACTCTCTTCTGGGAAATTAGCCTTTAGTATCTCTATTGCTTCATTAATCTCGCTTGAAGTAAAAGCATCGACTGATGTAATGAATGCTGAGCTAGATGTTGCAGTAATATAAACTTTCTTGCCGTAGAGTTGATACTCTCTGCAAAATAAATCGCTTTCAACGTGTGATTCATTAATTAAAGAAAGTACAATATCTCTTAAGATAAAGAGATTATTATATACTTCGGACTTATCCTTTCCAAAGTAATATTCCGGATAAGAAAGAGTTAAAGATTTTCCATCAAACTCATACATCACTGCTTCACTTAATGCTGGATAATCTTCAACAACTGTATCAAGTACTGAAACTACAAAAGACAATGATGGATAAGGCTCTGAGAAAGTAAATATTGCGTTATCAGAAGAAACTACAAATTCAGCAGAAAGGCCATCGATAGTAAATCTATCTGAAAGGATTAAGCTTCCATTATCAGTATTCGTTTCTTCAAGAATAGTTTCATTAACAGTAGTATCTGTATTGACAGTATCAACCAAAGATGCAGCTGGCGTATTTACTTCTTTTGACTCAATTTCATCAGTTGCCTTATTCTCACTAGCGAATACAGGAGGCTGAGGAACAGAAGGTTTTTCTTCTATTGTTGGAATGACCTCAATAGTTACTTTCTCCTCTTCGTTATTTAATGGAACAGAATTGCTGACTCCTTCAACTTTTTCTGGTTCCTTTTCAGAAGAAGCAACGACCTCAGTAGAAATACTTGTCTTATCTTCCACAACATTAACAGGTACTGGAACAGTAACAATTGAATTGGATGAGTTATCACTCTGAACAACGGCATCCTTATTTACAAGAGCTGAAGGATTAGCAACAGCTTTTGTTTCATTATCTTTTTTCTTACAAGAAGAAAGACTCAAAAGAACAAGAAGAGTAACCAATGCGAATGAACAGATCTTTAATATTTTTTTCTTAGTCTTCATGAACACCTCTTATGTATTCTTATAAACAAATAATAATTGCAGAAGTGACATTATACAATCCAACTTTATTTCAATACATTTATTTTCCACATAAAAAGGGCTGGTTTCCCAGCCCTTTTGTATCTCTATATAGAGAATTAGAATGTAATCCTTGCACCAACTGTGAGAGCTGGGTTGAACTGAACACCAGAAGCAACAAGCATGTCAACTCCGAATTCACCAAAGAGTGAAACATTTTCTGCTACGTTCATTTCATATCCTGCAGCAACACCAACAGCAAGCTGTGTCTTATTGCCGTTAAGTCCAAATCTAGCACCGACATCGCCGATTACATACAATCCCTTCACAGGAAGATTATACTTACCGAATACACCAACTGGTACATAACCATCAAGTGCATATCCAACATTCAATCCCATTGAGAAGTTTGATGTAAGATCAACACCAAATCTGCCTTCAACTGAGCCATAGAATGGAGCATTGTAAGCTTCCTTGTATTTAGCACTGTAGTTACCTGTAGCAACAAGTTCTACAGAAAGCTTATTCATTGTCTTAACAGCCTTTGGTTCTGGAGCAACAACAGGTTCAACTGCTACTGGAGCTGGTGCTTCAACTGCTGGAGCTGGTTCAACAGGTGCTTCAACAACTGGCTCTACAACTGGAGCTTCAACCTTATCTTCAGCCTTTGCAACTGCTGTACCGAAGAGCTGGTCTGCTGCCCACTTTGCATCCTTTTCAAGCTGCTTTACTGCTGCAACTACAAATGCATCGCTCTGAGTTGGGTATGTAACTGTTACAACAGAGCCGTCGAATGTGTACTGGCAAGCTGCTGCAACTGGGTAAGCCTTGACGAGAGCTGCTGCGACATAGTCAACGTCAGCCTTTGTTGTGCCGGCAGGAACTGTGATCTCAGCATAGTCGCTGTAAGCAACAACGTTTGCAGCGAGGCCGTGAGTTGTGATGATTGTTGAGAATACAGGAGCTTCTTCAACAACTGGCTCTTCAACTGGAGCTTCAACCTTATCTTCAGCCTT
>JALFCJ010000274.1 GCA_022771185.1 Spirochaetales bacterium
GTTGCAGCCTCCAGCTATGGTATACACGTTGCAAAGCTTGCTGGTATGCCACGTAGCGTAATAAATGAGGCTCTTTCATTTCAGAAAAAACACTTTGAAGATTACTCATCCTTCTCTGACCAAGGTAGCCTTTTTGCATCCGTAGATGGAGTAGTAGACACTGGTGCCGAAAATGAAATAGTTGATGCAATACAGAGCTTTGATCTTGATCAGTCAACTCCATTAGACGCTTTAATTCTTATAGGGGAATTAAAAAGAAAGCTGGAGGAAAAATGAAATACTTTGTTTCTGCCTGTCTGATGGGAAAAAAGTGCAAATATAATGGCGGTGACAACTATGATCCATTTCTCGAGTCTCTACTAAAAGATGATGAAGTAATTCTGATTTGCCCTGAAACAGAGGGTGGACTCCCTGTCCCTCGTAATCCTGTTGAACTTAATGGCAACAAATCATTGGATAGAGAAGGCAATGATTATACTTCTTTCTTTTCAAAAGGAGTGGAAATCGTTGTCGAAAAAGCAGAAAAAGAGCAGCCCGATGCCTTTATACTTCAGCCAAGAAGCCCATCTTGTGGGTATGGCTTTATATATGACGGTACTTTTTCTAAAACATTAATTGAAGGAAATGGATTACTTGGCCAAAAATTATTGGAGAAAGGGTATAAAATATATAATCCAAGTACTTACAAAGACGAAAATAATCAATCTATTACTTCTCTAACTATTGACAGAGAATCTAAATAGAGCTTAAATACTTACAGTTTCATTTAAAGTGATTTAAAGGGACCGGCTAGCCGAGTCCCTTTGTTTATGATGGAGGGGTATGCTTACAAAAGAAGCAAGTTCCAATGAGCTCTTTAAGAATGTCAGCGAGTGTATCAAGACACTTGGTCTCGATACAGTCGAAGTCACTCAATCAAGAGACAAAGGCAGCACGAATATGCGTGTGGTCTTAAGTAAAAGAGACGGGGAAATAAACACAGACGACCTTGAGAAGGCATATAATGTGATCTACCCGATGTATCAAGTGCTATCTCAGGATAGAGACTTAAATCTTGAAGTCTCATCTCCTGGAATACAGAGGACTTTTAAAGACATCTATGAATTTGAAGTATTTAAGGGTAAGAATGTAAGAGTATACTCTACTTTTTATTCTTCATATGTTGTCGGAAAAATAGAAGACTCAGATAAAGAAGGTGTAACACTCTCTTCTTACTTAATTGAAGATAAGAAAGAAAGCGGTGAAATAATAAAACTAAACTACGATACAATTTCAAAAGCAAAGCTGGAATGTATATGGGAGGAAAAGAATGATTGACCTTACTAATGACATAAGGGAAATGATGGACCAGAAGGACATGAGCTTCAAAGAAGTCAAGTCTATCATTACCGACATGCTAAAAAGTGCATATAAGAGAAAGTTTGGAACCGATGAGAACGCAGAAGTAAAGTTCTATACAAAGAAAAAGGATTCCTCAAGAATCTATGTCGATATTCTTGCTAAAAAGACTGTCGTTGAAGAAGAAGATTACTTTAATGAAGTCACAGAAATCCCATATGACGATGCTGTTCTTCTGGCAGGCGATGAAGTTGAAGTTGGCGATTCTCTTGAAATTCCACTTAACCCTAAGACTTTTGAATACTCAGCTGTTCAGTCAGCCAAGCAGCGTGGCCAGCAGGTTTCAAAAGAGATGACAGATGACAAGACATTTATCAAGGCAAAGTCTATGGAGTTTACTCTTGTCAAAGGTGAACTAAAGAAGATTGGAAAAAACAACTCCGATTGGCTTGTAGATGTCGGTTTTGGTGAAGAAAATCTGGCTGTCTTCCCACTTCGTGGCCAGTCTCCCAGGGAGACCTATGAAATGGGTGATACCCTTCGCTTCTTCGTTGAGAAGGTAGACAGAGGAGACGAAATCGTCACAAAAGACAACAAAACAGGTAAGACAAAGAAAAAGAAGAGAGGAGTAAAGATCAGTCTCTCCCGAAGCTGCAAGGAGTTTGTCAAATGTCTTTTGGAAGCTCAGCTTAGAGAAGAAATCGACAACGGCTCTGTTGTGATCAAGGCTATTGCAAGACAGGTTGGTGTCAGAACAAAGGTCGCTGTCGATACAAAGAAAAGCGATACAGATCCAGTGGGTGCAACTGTAGGAAAGGCTGGTTGTAAGATCCAGACAATTACAAATGAAATCGCAGGTGAGAAAATCGATGTAGTAAGATATGACAACGATCCTATCGTTCTCATTGCTAATGCTCTTACACCTGCACAGGTTCAGAGAGTCGTTGAAATCGATCCAGCTTCAAAATACGCTGTAGCTATCGTTGATGATAAAGACCAAGGACTGGCAATCGGTCAGAACGGCGTCAATGTAAAGCTTGCCAAGACTCTCTGCGACTGGGTCATCGACGTTAAGACAAAGAGTCAGTTCAACGAAATGGATCAGACACAGCAGATTCATGAGAATGTCGGAAGTCTCTTCAAGGGTGATGATGAAAATACACTATCGGTTGAAGCTGTAACAAAAGAAGAGCCAAAGGTTCTTACAAATGAAGAGATCGGCATTGCCGAAGGTGAAACACCTATTACTGATATCGGCCTCGATTCACGTATTGTCAAGAAACTTCATAATGCCGATATATGGTCTATTGAGGAGTTCTTCGATTATACTGATGAAGAGTTACAGGAAAGAGGTTTGACTGAGGAAGAGATTGATGCTGTAAAGGGCAGTGTAGAGATTGTAACAGAGGAAGTAGAAGATGATGACTCTTTCGAATGCCCTGTTTGTCATGCAATCGTTCCTGCAGGAAGTACTTCTTGTCCAAACTGTGGTGCAGAATTTGAGTTTGAGTGATATAGTTTTTAAAGGTTCATATGGCAGAAGATAATAAGAACATTAAGGTAAACATCATCAAAAAGACTGTTACTCCGGAACCAGCCAAAAAGGTACCGGAGGAGGTCGTAGAAAAGAAAAAGGTCGTTGTAAAGCTTAAGACACCTGTCAAGCAGAAGCAGGTTGTAAAAGTCAAAGAGACACCTCGTGAAGAAAAAGTAGCTGAGGAGCCAAAGAAACAGGCATCAACTCCAGCTCCTGAGAGTGTCAAAGACCGTCAGACACAGGAAAGACCTCCTGTATCTGGTAACCCAAGAATTCAGGGGCAGCAGAGACCTACTAGGCCTGGTGAAAAGCCATACATGGCCGGCCAGAAGCCAAAGGCTGAGCCACCTAAGGAAGCAAAAAGAGAAGTGATCGATGGTAAGAGCTTCATGGGTAGCACCACTCACAATGCAAATACCAGAATTCAGTCTACAATTCATAATGGACCTGTAATCATCAGAGCTGCTGAGACTACTCCAGTTCCTGAGCCACAGTCTAATAAGCCTAGAGTCCAAGGTATCGTAGGTGGAAGACCCACAGGTCAAAAGAACTATGGACAGAGAGGACAAGGCAATTATAGACAGAATGGGGACAGAAATTCTTGGCAGAACAGGGATGGTCAGAATCAGAAAGACGGACAGAACTCATTCCAGCGCCAAGGCGGTGGACGCAGTTATACTCCACCAAACCGCGCTGGACAGAACGGTTCATTCCAGCGCCAGGGCAATAATAGGCCTCAGGGCAGTGGAGCTCCTCGTTTCTCTAATGGCCCTAGAAGTCAGAATGTGGCTCCGGCACCAATGGAACTGAATCAGAAGAACGGCGCCAGAAAGACAAGTGCAAACGCTAACAAGAGAAAGGATAAAGACAACAGATGGCAGAAAGATGAAGAGCTGGACTTTGCACTTCAGAAGAAGAAAGTAATGGAGATGAAGCTCTCAGCCGTACCTAGCAGCATCGATATTATGGAAAATATCACTGTTGCCGATTTGGCGAAGAAGATGAATCTTAAAGCTTCCGATATTATTTCCAAGCTCTTTAAGATGGGTATGATGG
>JALFCJ010000053.1 GCA_022771185.1 Spirochaetales bacterium
CACCCTGACACATTTCAATGTCGATTCCATCTGTATTAGGTGAGTCATAAGGGTTCTTTACATGTACGTTCTCTATCAAAAGGTTATCAGAAAGAAGAGGATGAATAGTCCAGAACGGGCTCTCTGTAACAGTGATTCCTCTGATCACTACATCTTTACTTTTATTAATCTGCAAGAGTGGTGGCCTCAAGAACTGCTTTGGCCTACCTCCGCCACCACCTGGCTGATCTTCGTAACCCTTATTAAGGGAAGCAAAGAGAAGCTCTTCCTTAGTTTCTGGCCCAGCTACTCTTCCAGTATTCTTCCAGTTAAGAATATAATCCCACCACTTCTTTCCGTTACCTCTCAATATTCCGGCGCCTTCCACGACAACATCTTCGACTTCAGAAATGAAGAAACAAGGATGCATTGCCCAGCAAGGAACTCCTTCCCACCAGGTCTCCACAGGCCCATAGATTGAGAAATCATCGATAAATGAAAGCTCTGCGCCTTCCTCTAATACAAGCCTTGTGTGTGATGGAATATCAATTGGTCCCGTAGGATATACTCCCTTCTCTATGTAAAGGACAGATTTACCGGCACATTCTTTTAAAGCCTTGTTAATCTCAGGCCCATAGTTTCCGAATCTGTCTCCATTTCCTTTAAATACAACTCTGTCCATAGTACTTCCTTTTAAGGCCATATGCCCTAATTACATTGTCATAGCAAAGGTGGGTGAAAGTTCCGACTTTCAATGATAAAAAAACGTTGAAAATAGCTATTTTTAGTCGCCTTCGTACTGAATTACACTTTCAACTCTGTAAGGAGAAAGAATTTCTCTGCCTTTCAAGTCCACTAATTCAATTAAAGCTGCGATTCCTGCTACTTCTCCACCAAGGCGTTCAATGAGAGCTATGGCAGCCTTCATTGTTCCACCAGTAGCAATAAGGTCATCAACCAATACTACCCTGTCACCCTTCTTGATCGCTGTTTTATCGATCTCGATCTCTGCTGATCCATATTCCAGGTCATATGATTCAGATACTGTCTCACATGGCAGTTTTCCTTTCTTTCTCACAGGGACAAAAGGAAGAGAGAGATTATAGGCAACAGGCATTCCAAGAAGAAAGCCTCTAGCTTCCGCACCTGCAATAACTGTAGGCTCCATATCTTTTATAATTTTCTCCATTGCGTCTATCGCAAGGTGTAGACCATCTTTATCTTGAAGTACGGATGTGATATCTCTGAAGAGAATTCCTTCTTTTGGGAAGTCAGGAATAGTTCTGACGTAATCTTCCAGTTTTTTCATTATTTCCTCCTATCTCCAATTAACGCAAGTTACGTCAAGTATTGCAAGAAGAGTTTATAGAAATACCATCATATAGACTACTTTTTATATATATGTTATTTTTCTCTCGAGGGAGTAGGAGCGCCAAAAGCGGGCCCGTCAACATACTGGAGTAATCCTGGCGAGCCGTAATTCCGAGACTCATGCCGATCTGGCATGGGGGATACTCTCGGCCAATCTGCAATAATCATATTGATGGAGTGAAAAATGGATTGGAGACTCTTATTTCTTAACAGTATTCTTTTAGGTTTTGGACTGGCGTTAGATGCATTCAGCGTGTCGGTGGCAGACGCTATGGCAAACCCCAATATGAAAAGTGGCAAAAAAATATCTATAGCTCTAACTTTTGCCGTTTTCCAGACACTTATGCCTTTAGTGGGATGGTTTTGTGTCAGAACTATTGCAGATAAATTTTCTCTCTTCCAGAAAGCAATACCATATATAGCGCTCATACTTTTGGCATATATCGGTATCAAAATGATAATCGAATCAAGAAAAGATGGAGAAGAAGAAAACGAAGGAGTAGCAGCCCTGACATTCGCCACACTGATTATCCAAGGGGTCGCAACAAGTATCGATGCACTCTCTGTTGGATTCGCCATCGCCGACTACTCTTCCCTGGAGGCCCTAGTTTCAACACTAATCATCGGTATCACTACATTTATTATCTGTATCTTCGGTCTTGAACTTGGAAAGAAAGTGGGAAAAGCCTTCTCTGACAAAGCAACACTTTTTGGTGGCTGTATACTAATTATCATCGGATTGGAAATATTCATAAAAGGAGTATTCTTCTAGAAAGAAGAGATTATTCTTAGCACCATTATATTCTCTATTTCCTAGTGACTTAAATAGTACAATTCATCAGGACAGATGTCTTGCCCATCTTGCCATTCAATGGTGTATCCATTTACATGAACAGTTTTGAAATAGTCAGGATCACTTAGTTTTCCATACCATGATCCTTTAATATAGGGCTTAATATCTATCGTTTTGGTTTCATTATTATCAAAGACGACAGATAATCTATAATTATCTAGAGGAGTGACATTGATTGCAGTTGGCCTTAGCATTTTACCTCCAATCATCTCAGGGGATCGATTCTGAAAAAACCATCACCTGAAAATAACAAGTCCCAGTTCGCTTTTAATTCTTCTTCATGTATCACCATCCAAGCTCTAATTAGCGACAATTTATTGTCAGGCATAGAACCTTCAAGAATTTCTCCATCCAAGGCAATAACTATTTCATATTCATTATAAATACAGTGGATATGAGGCTTATGGTGTTTTCCTCCTCGTTCAGATTGCATTCTTATGATAATACCAAAAACATAGATAACGTCGGCATAAAATATCTCCATACTTATAATAACATCAAATCACAGTAAAAAGGAGATTATAAACTATTCAAGTTGATATATTTCTATTTCTTGAATCGGATTGGAAATATTCATAAAAGGAGTATTCTTCTAGAGAAATCCCCTCAGAAAGTCTGAGGGGAGGAGTTGTGATTCCCTTTTGTTATATTCTTTTCTCTGTTTCGCCATCAAAGAGATATACGCTTTCAAAAGGAATAGAGAATTCGATGTCACTATCCATTTCCGGAGTATCATGAGGATTGACTTTAAGGATAGATTTCTCTCCCTGAATATCAACATAAACGTTTGTGTTGTCACCAAGGAGCTCAGTAAGCTCTACACTTGCCTTAATGGAGAGGCTGTTTTCAGCCTTTCCTAGAACAATTGCTTCTGGTCTGAAACCGAATACAATCTCTTTTCCTTCATACTTTGAAGCCTTGTCTCCAAGCTTTTCTGAAAGATCAAGGGTATTCTTACCAATAGTAATCTTACCCTTCTTCAAGGTTGCTCTAACGAAGTTCATTGGAGGCTCGCCGATGAATCCCGCGACAAAGACATTGACAGGATTGAAATATAAGTCGTAAGGAGTTCCAACCTGCTGGATATATCCTTCCTTCATTACGACGATCCTGTCAGCCATAGTCATAGCTTCTGTCTGGTCGTGTGTAACATAGATTGTAGTTGCACCTGTCTTATTGTGGATATCTGTGATCTCACTGCGCATTGTTACACGCTGCTTAGCATCCAAGTTGGAGAGAGGCTCGTCCATCAAGAATATACCGACCTTTCTGATGATGGCTCTACCTACAGCGACTCTCTGTCTCTGTCCACCGGATATAGCCTTTGGAAGTCTGTCCAAGTAATCTGTAAGCCCCAGGATTCCTGCTACATTCTTTACTTTTTTCTCGATTATATCTTCATCGATTCCCTGAAGAGTAAGTCCGAAAGCCAAGTTATCGTAGACTGTCATCTGAGGATAGAGTGCATAGCTCTGGAATACCATTGCAATTCCTCGATCCCTTGGACCTTTTTCGTTGGCTCTTACACCATCAATGAGGAAATCACCCTTACTGATATCCTCCAAACCTGCAATCATTCTAAGTGTAGTTGACTTTCCACAACCGGAAGGACCGACAAACACTATAAATTCGCCTTTCTCAATCTCAAGATTGAAATCATGCACTGCATGGAAGCCATTAGGGTAGATCTTATTTATGTCCTTAAGAGACAGGTATGCCATTTCAGACTCCTCCTTCTACTTTTTTCTTTGCATCGGCGATTATTCTCATTGCCATGTGCTTCATCCATAAGAAAAGCATCTCAAAGGCCATGTAGAATATGCCGAAGAATATCGGTTCGACACCGAACACGACTCTGTCGTTGTTACCACTGGTACCAACAAAGTTGATACCTTGGTATGTAAAATAAACACATCCGGTTACAAGAAGCGCATAAAGCACATTGTAAATCAGACTTCTAAAACTCTTTTTAGGGAACATCATCCACTTATCATTAGAGCCTTCCGGATTTGCAAGAAAACGATAGAGATTATTCTCAAGTATATCTTTTACAAATCCCATGCCTAAAGCAGTTACAGCAAAAAGATCCAAGTTGGATGGAATATACATTCCCAACCCCCAAACAAAGAAGTAACAGACTACTCCGCTAAACCAAAATTTAATAAAGAGGGCCTTGAAAGTAGGCGAAAGCTTAATCCTAGATTTCGACTTATACTTTTTTAGTTCCTCTTCAGAGTAGGAGGGGGTGTTTTCCTTGTTTGCATTTACAAGGTCATCCACAGCCTCTGTCTTAATACGGTAGATATCTTCCCCCTTCTCCTTCTTCATCGTTTCAATTACTCCTCACCAGAAATATCCAAAGCTTCCATCTGATCATATCCGTCGATATCTACAGCAGTATTGATCTTGCCAAGAAGCTTCTTGAATACTGGACTGAGTGCTGTAAGCACAACAGAAACTGCCAGTAAGATCATATGTACACCGAGGACAGATGCAGCCTTTGCAATATATGCCGTGCCGGCATTTACTACAATTGGGTTTGTTTCTCTGAAAACAGCATCATAGATAAGATTTCTATAACTGAAATCACAGAATATGATGGCAACTATCATCAGGAAGAAGAGAATAAGCATAGGCTTATTGACTTTCTTTCTGTGAGGGAAAGCATTGAGGTATGTAACAAGGCTGAGAATAGAAAACAGCATTGTTGCAAAACCACATAATCCCATTCCTGGTCCCTGAATCTTTGCAGTAGTATTTGAAATATATGTAAGATTCAGAGCATAGTAGAGGAACGAAATCAAGAAAGCAATGAGACCGATTCTCTGAGGATTGCGCTTAATAGCGACTACCTTCCTTCTAAACCACTCTTTTAATCCTTTCTTCTGGGCCATATTATTTACCCTCCCTGATTGCATTTGTGGTTTCTTTATCGAAGAAGTGCATTCTATCGAAAGAGACCTTGATCTCATCATTCATCTTGTAGTCACACCAGCCCTTAAGCTTACCTGTGAGCTTCATTCCCTTCTTTCCACCAACCATGATATTTCCATGTACCAAAGTATTCATACCTAGGTTTTCGTTTGAGAATACTTTTACAGGAACATCATTTCCTATGACCACATTCTCTGGTCTTACACCAAGAACTATCTCTTTTCCGTTGTAAGAAGCGAGAGTTGACTTTTCCTTATCTGAGAGAGGAACTGAGAATCCTTCGCCCTCAAGCCTATCGCCCTTTACAGTAACATCAAGGAAGTTCATTGGAGGGAGTCCGATGAATCCGGCTACAAAGAGGTTTGCAGGTGTATCATATAGCTCGAGAGGAGTTCCAATCTGCTGAACATGTCCCATAGACATACAGACGATTCTATCTGCAAGTGTCAAGGCTTCTGTCTGGTCATGGGTGACATAGAGCATTGTAGCCTTAAGTCTCTTATGGAGAAGAAGGATTTCTCTACGTGTAGAACCCCTGAGCTTGGCATCCAGGTTAGAAAGAGGCTCATCGAATAAGAATACCTTTGGTGTTCTTACAATAGCTCTTCCCATGGCTACTCTCTGTCTCTGTCCACCAGAGAGCTGAGACGGCTTCTTGTTGAGCTGAGTTGTAAGGTTAAGGATCTCTGCTGCAGCCAATACTTTCTTATGAATAACATTCGGATCCTCTTTTCTAAGAGTAAGAGAGAATGCCATGTTCTCATATACTGTCATATGACCATAGAGGGCATAGTTCTGGAATACCATTGCCATGTCTCTGTCTTTTGCCGGAGTCTGTGTAATATCCTTACCGTCGAGAAGAAGCTTTCCGTTTGATATATCCTCCAAACCGGCAACCATTCTAAGGGTTGTAGACTTACCACAACCGGATGGTCCTACAAGGACAATCAATTCACCGTCTTTTACATCCAAGTTAAAGTCGAAGACTGCCTGGACATTGTTATCATATATTTTATCAATATGCTGTAAGCTGAGTGTAGCCATTAGTCCCTCCTGACCTCTTCACCAAGTGTTGCAAGATAATCCTTGAGCGTGCGGCTTCTGACAATTCCAACGCCTGCAGCAAGGAGGCAACATACTCCACTGACGCAAAGGTAGACGACACACTTTGCAAACTGTCCTGAACCCATTACAACCTGCTCCACCTTTGCAACTGTGACAACAGCTGTAGATGCACGTAATGGAATTATAAAAATACGGACAAACTGCATAACACCCAAGAAAATAAGGACATAACAGTACTTTTCGCTATAAGTCTTCACCCCTTCTGAGGAGAGGAATGCAGCAAGCATGAACACAAGATTATAAACGATGGAGGCACCGATCATAATTGTGTAATAGTAAGTACTTACATCAGACTTATAAATACAGATGAAGTAGAACACGTCAAACAAAATCGCCAATAAACACAAGTTGGATGAGAACTTGTTCTTTATATAACGCATTCTATCCACTCTGGTGGCTTTATCTTGATCTTTCATGATCTGCCTCCTTGGACAAGAGCTTTTTCACCCTTCATAAGCTTTACTTTCCAAACTGTGTTGAAAACCAAGAGTCCGACTTCAATAAGGCCAAAACCAAATACCAGGTAATGGATGTCGAACCAGAATGTAGACTCTGTATACTTCTGCTTAAACATTGTAGCGTGGCGCATCAATGCTTCAAAATCCACACTAAGCCACTGTGCTCTGAAGTACTGAATCTGGAAATGAGCCCAGACAGCCACAGCAAGCATTGATAGAGCGAATACTGCAATAGCCACATAGTTACCTACATAGTATCTTCTGCGGTTATTAGTCTGAGTAATGAAGAGAAGGCATGCAGCCAAAAGCAACCATACTCCTGTAACCAGGAATGTTCGGTTAAACCTCTGCATGTTGTAATAGACTATCGATCCCGGCACCGTCGTGTAAGTGAGATCCGACGGATCTAGCATCGTGGAATAAAGGCAATCATAAAGGTCCGTCATTATTCCAAGAGAATAGATGAAGACGATTAGACCGGCAGCCAGTGCAAGGTAGCAGACTAGTTTCTGAAAAGACATCTGCTTTTTGTACATAACCCCCTCCTGTTTGTTTTTAAGGATATCCGTTCCAGGGGATGACCCCCTGGACGGTTAGATGATGAGATTTACCAAAATTACTTGGAAATCGTGTTGTAATACTTAAGATCGCGGTCCCATGCACCCTGCTTAATGAAGAGGTACTGAGCTCCACCCCAGCTTTCGGAAACTGTCTTGACAGTTGCTTCTGCACTTGAGCAGCCTTCCAATGTGTAACCCTTTGCAATCTGGTCACAGAGGATGTTGACCTTACCCTTCTGCTGGTTGAACTGTGCCTGAAGTTCTGTGTATGTGTTGACTGTATCTGTCTCAACCTTTGTTGTAGGAAGTGTTGTTGGGATAGATGTGTACCACATATTGTCGCATACAGCGAGTTCAGGATGCTTGATTGTTCCAAGTCCGATAGCGACGGAAATCTTTCCAGCGCCTTCCTTACCAACAGCGTGTGTGCACTGATACTCGAATGCCTGGCTCTTTGCGAAGGAGAGAGTTGATCCAAGATACATTCTTGCGAAGTTGGTGTAGTTACCGGATGTAAGCTTCCACAAGAGTTCTTCTGTAACATCAGCGATCTCCGGCATCTCTTTACCGTTGAAGTTGAATGTTACATAACTGCCGTCAGCATTTGTCTTAATAAATACATCTGGACCATAGCTCATGAGAATCTGTCCCTTTTCGCTATATGCATAGTCGATGAGAGCAAGAGCTGCATAGAGCTTATCTGTATCGTCGCCGATACCAGCCTTTGAAAGTGCCCAACCATCTGTCTTAACACTTCTCCAGGATTCTGTGAATCTCATATAGACGCCGTTAGGATCTGTTCCGTCGAACCAGAGTGCAACAGGAACCATAACTGCCATGTACTTCTCGCCTTCCTGAAGCTTTGTAGCGTTCATGATAGTCTGAGTCTGGTTGTAGTCATAGCTCATGAAGCCAAGATCGTTCTCGAGCATCTTTGCTGATGTTTCTGCAGAAGAATCAGCAAATGACTTGGAGATGAGTCCTTCCTTAGCCATAGCATTCATTCTTTCCATTGCTTCATATGTAGCAACTTCCTGTCTAGCATCATGGAGCTTGCCATCTGCACCGAAGTAGAGGTAATCCTGTCTTGATTCAAGACCGCGTACACCAAAGAGTGTGCCGGCGAATCTGAAAAGGTCGACTCTTCTCTGGTTGTTGGCGTCTTCTCTTGAGAAGAGACCCTGTACAGTGTCTGTTCCGTTGAGAGTATAAGCGTTAGCAACAACACAGCGGAGGAGAGCAACGAGTTCATCAGCATCCCAAGCTGCATTCTGGCCAGCAAAGAGGTCAGATCTCTTTGTTCCATAGTATCCATTGTAAGCAGCGTCGATGTAGTCTCTGAGCATATTGACAGCTTCAACACCAGAAACTTCACCCTTAGCAAGAGCACTGTTCATTGTAGCGACAATGTTACCAGCCTTGTCATAATCTTTTGTGAGATCAAATGTGCCTGTTCCTTCAGCGTTGACTGTCTCAACTGTGACTTTTCCGCTTGTAGGCATATATGGCTCGTATGCAGCTGCATTGAGCTTTCCGCACTTCTCTGCTGTAAATGCACCTTCTCCGTCAAGAAGCTTTTCAAGCCAGTCGACTCTCATGAGAGGCATTCTTTCGATATCGTTTACACCATCGAAATATGGGGAGAAGTAGATGGCACCTGTAGATGTGTTACCTGTGATTGAAAGGCGAACGATTGGGTTTGAATCAAGATAAGCCTTGAAGTTTGGCATCATATCGAGGTATGGAGCGATGTCGACAAAGCTTCCCTTTTCACCATAGTCTACGAGAGAAGTAGCGTTACCGGAAACTACATCGACTTCATTGAGCTTCTCTACCCAATACTTAAGTTCGTTTGTAGCGCTGTTTCCCTGATACTTGTCTTCAATCTTAATGTTAAGGATATTCTGGACTTCAACCCAAGTCGGCTTGAGGTCGCCAGCATGATACATAACACCTGCAAGTTCGACTCCAGCACCAGCTGTATCAGCATCAAAGCTGAGACCTGTCTTCTTGCTGTTGTATCCTGTAGCCATTCTTAATACTGTTCCGTCAGCATAAGTAAGAGTCTTTGTCTCTTCAACCTTCTCTTCTACAACAGGAGCTGGAGTTGCAGCAGGAGTTTCCTGGACTGAAATCTCCTTTCCTCCATTAGCCATAAGAGAACAGATGGCGACAAGAGCCAGAAGAACTGTCAAAAATGATTTTTTCATAGTTTTCCTCCGTTTGAATATAAAACTATCACCAAATATTTATTATTCTTTGACTCCACCCACGTTTACACCCTTTGCGAAGTACTTCTGAATAAAGGGGTAGATAACGAGGATAGGAACAATTGAACACACGATAAGAGCATAGATTACAGAGTCGGAGGCAAAAGCTTCGTTCCATCCGCTCATGACTTCCGGATCTGTATATTCCTCAAGCATAAGTCTGATATAGACCATCAATGGATGCTCGTTTGAGTTACTGATCATCTGGCGTGCCCAGAAGTAACCGTTCCATCTTGAGATTCCGAAGAAGAGGGCGACAGTTGCTATTGTGGATTTACTCATCGGTATATATACCTTTGAGAGAACCTGGAATTCTGTCGCACCGTCTACGATAGCCGCTTCTTCGATTTCTGAAGGTACGCCTTCGAAAGCGTTTCTCAAGAGAATTACGTTCATGGCAGCCATACCCATTGCGATGATGACAAGCCACTTGTCATCCATGATACCTACTTTGTTGAACACAGCCTTTGTGTTGAGGTAGTTGAGGTACTGTGGAACAATACCTGCACTGAACCACATTGTAAAGACCAAGAAGAAGTTGAAGGTCTTTCTAAACAACAGTCTCTTCTTAGAAAGGGCATATGCACCGAGAATAGAGTATCCCAGAGCCCAGATTGTACCGAAAAGAGTAATGTAGAGTGTATTGGAGTAAGCATTCCAGAACATATTGTTACTGAACATCTTTCCAAATGCCTCAAACTGGATATCTTTCGGGAAAAGTACGACTTCAGAGTACTCTACAGCCTTTCTTCCGCTGATTGATGATGATACTGCGTAAAGAAATGGATAGAGACAGCAGATAGCAAACATTGTAAGAAGCGTATAGCTGACTATTTTGAAAATAAGTTCCGATGTTTCAAGTTTTCTTTTCATTGTCCACCCCCATCAATACAACGATACGTCGGATGCCTTTCTGGCAATCGTATTTGCACCTATGACAAGGAGCATACCAATGATGTTGTTCATCATCTCCGCAGCTGTAGCAAGACCCTTCGCAGCACCCTCAAGACCATAACGCTGGGCAAACGTAGATACTACGTCGGCTGTTACATATGTATTCGGGTTATAGAGAAGGAGAACCTTTTCATATCCTATGGACAACAGAGATCCGATTCTTGTAATAAGCATGATTACAATCGTAGAGAGAATACATGGAAGAACGACAAATCTCATCTGAGCCATCTTTCCTGCTCCGTCAATCTGTGCAGCTTCATAGCTTGTAGGAGAAATAGCGATTATAGCTGCAAAGTATACGATTGAGCCGTAACCTGCCTCTTCCCAGATTCCACTTAACTGGTAAATGCCTCTGAAGAAGCTTGGATTGTTCAAAAGGCCTGCATTTGCGACTTCGTTTGTAATAAAGCCCAGCTTAGCCAAGAGCTGCGACAATACACCACAGTTGGATGTAATGGCACCCTGCTTTACAAGCATGGTTACAAGAGATGTCATGACAACGGTAGACATAAACTTAGGAAGATATGTCAAAACCTGATAGATACTTCTTGCAACGTTTGACTTAATTTCATTAAAGAAGAGTGCAAGGATAATAGGAACAGGGAATCCAAAACAAAGACCATAGAAAGACAAGAGGAATGTATTCCTCAAAGCTCTCCAGAACTCTGCAGAAAGGGCATCTCCTCCGACCAGGAGTCTCCTGAAGTAGGAGAAACCTGAGAAAAGCTGCTGTGATACAGGAAGAACCTCATCGGAGACCTTGAAGCATCCAAGAAGTTCATACATCGGGAAATATCTCCAGAAGAGGAACACCAGAAGCATTGGCACCAACATGACATAAAGACGCCAATCCTTGACTATTGTGCGCCCGACATGAAGCCAATAGTGTTTCTCTACGTCATCCCTTACCT
>JALFCJ010000078.1 GCA_022771185.1 Spirochaetales bacterium
TATAAATTTATCACTTTTTTGTCTGACGATGTTATTCATCTCTCTGATGATTAACGACTTGTCTACATAGAATGGTTGACATCTATCGTCTCTCAGCTGTTGGTCATCAGGATTAAGAAACATTCCCATGTGTATCCTCCTTATATTGTTTTTATTATATCATACAACTCCAGATTATGTTTTAGAAATACCTTGTTTTCGTACAAAGAAAAAGCAGGGATGATAGAAATTCTTCATCTCTGCTTTATTTATAGAGTAAATACTACTTCTTAATAATCAAGCCATGTCTACCGGCCAAGTCTTTACTATTTCCCTCACAAGTTTCTCAAAAGTTCCCTTTACCCTGTTTCCTGTCTCAATTACTTCTTCATGATTCAAAGGCTGATCCAAGATTCCAGCAGCCATATTGGTCATACAGCTTATTCCGAGAGTGTGCATTTTCATCTGGGAAGCGGCAATAGCCTCAGGGACTGTGGACATACCGCAGGCATCTGCTCCTGCAATACGGGCAAATCTTACTTCTGCAGGGGTCTCGAAGTTCGGACCGGAGAATAACATATATACGCCTTCCCTAAGAGTAAGGCCAATAGTCGCAGCAGCTTTTCTTGCAGTGTCCTGCAGTGTCTTATCATAAGCAGAACCCATATCAAAGAAACGGGGACCCAGTTCATCGCGGTTAGGTCCGCGGTTCGGGGACTCAGGAATGAGCTTTATATGGTCTGTAATGAGCATCAAGTCACCGGGCTTCCACTCTTTATTTACGCAACCAGCCGCATTAGTTAAGAGAAGGTTCTTTATTCCCATTATAAACATTGTACGAATTGGGTATACACATTCATCCATAGACCAACCTTCGTAAAAATGGAAGCGGCCCTGCATGCACATTACTCTCTTGTTCTCCAAGCGTCCTACTACCAGTCTACCCTTGTGTCCAGGAACTGTAGAAACAGGGAAGTGAGGAATATCGTGGTAATCGATATAGATAGCATCCTCGATTTTATCTCCAAGATCTCCAAGTCCTGAACCCAGGACCATGGCAATCTCCACCTTATCTTCTCCTATCTTACTCTTAATGTAATCGGCGCTCTCATGGAGCTTAACCATTAACTCGTCCATATTTTCTCCTATCAAACTAGATTATTTATTGCTTTGAAGAATAAAGCCCAGAATTTATCGTTGTCTACATTTACTCCCATTTTTATATTGGAGTTTTTGTCTTCCTTTCCGCCAACGGTCTTACCATAAGTCTTATCACCCTTGGTTTCTACAGAGATCGGCCTATAAGAATAAGTGAAGATTGATGGATCGTAGAGATATGCTATTGTGCATGGATCATGCATTGCAGGCATCTCTCCGTTTGATCTCATAATAGATGGAATATAGTATCCCATGGAATCCAAGAATATCCTCTTATACCTTGTATCTGGGAGACTCTTTACTCTCTCCAGTATTTCTTCTGTCAAAAGTAGCTTTAGTGTGACATCAAGTGAAAATAGAGTAATAGGAACACCGCTCTTGAGAACAATCTCAGCTGCCTCAGGGTCGGCAAACACATTAAACTCTGCACTTAATGTAACATTACCCGGATGGTCTACGGCTCCTCCCATAAGTACTATTTCTTTCAAAGATGAAGCGAAACGCTCATCGCTCTTTAAGCACACAGCCAGATCTGTCCAAGGACCAACGGAAACAAAAGTAACTTCACCCGGGTGTGAAATAACATGGTCTACGGCCCACCTGATACCATTACCCATGCATTCTTTTTTCTTTCTCTTTTCAAAGACAGGGCCCTCGAATCCATTCTTTCCATGAATATTTCCCGCTATGACTCTGTCTCTCAATAACGGTCCTGTGGAACCGGCAAATACAGGGGCTTCTATCTCCAAGGCCTCTGACAGATTGAGAGTATTTTCAAGAGTATATTCCCTGATCTGGTTACCAGCTGTTGCAATAAGACCGTCTATTGTTATTTTATCACTCAGTCCAGCAGCAAGAGCAATGGCTACTGCGTCATCGTGACCTGTATCTACGTCAAGAATAATATGCTTCATATCAGTTCCTCTTCTTCCAGTCACTATAAGCTGTCTCTAATGCCAACTCGATCATAGGTCTGTTTCCTTCCATTCTCTCTTCAT
>JALFCJ010000085.1 GCA_022771185.1 Spirochaetales bacterium
TCCATACTGCACATCTTATAGTGACGTAGACCTTGGAAACCTTGTGCTGCGTAACGATGGAGACATAATGATTCTTGCCATTAACATGGGTGACTTTGCTTCTACCTATGGCATAGCAACTAAAGTCACCAATCCTGATAAGACATACAAGTGGGTATTTGAAGAAGGAAAGAAGCTGGAAGATGTAACTCTTTCCCTCGTACTATCAGGAAAGGGTGAATATAGAGACCAGTATCTCATCCATCAGCTATCACGCACAAACGATAGAAATGATTACTCCAGCGATGCTGTCTTTGCCAACTTCAGAGAAATAAAGGGCGGGAACCTTGGCTCCTATGCTCTCTATAGATCCAGCAGCCCTGTCAACAATGAAATTGGAAGAGCAAAGTATGTAGACAAGCTTGCAGAGGAGAGCAAGATCAACACTGTCATGAACCTTGCTGATAGTTCAGACGCTGTTGAAGGCTACTTCAAGGAAGAAGGTTTTGCTTCACCGTACTACAAGAGTCTCTACGAGAATGGACAAGTCATCGCCCTCAATATGGGAGTATCTTTCAAGACAAGAGAATTCCAGGCTGCACTTGTGGAGGGTTTGACATTCCTTTCCAAGAGCGAAGGACCATACCTAATTCACTGCAATGAAGGAAAAGACAGAGCAGGATTTACAAGTGCCCTTCTCTCAGCTCTCATGGGCCTCTCATATGATGAGATTGCAGCTGACTATATGATAAGTTATGAAAACTATTATCATGTAGAAAAAGGCACAGAGCAGTATGAGGCGGTAAAGAGGTCAAACATCGACAGTATGCTTTCATTTATTGCCGGAGTAGAGGCTGACAATCTATCAAGTGTAGATCTGAGCGTTAAGGCTGAAGAATTCCTTCTAGCTATTGGAATGGAGAAGGCCAATATCGACACTCTCAAGTCAAAGCTTAGCAAAGACTACAACTGATTCAGATCCCGGCTACGGCCGGGATTACTTATCCGTTTCTCCACATAGAATTCTATAACCCTTTTGTTCCTATATCTTTTTCTCCGTACAACTTATTTTCTTTGTTATTTAATTTATCTATGACACTTAATAATCTTCTTCTTTTAGGGGCAAATTTTGATCTTCTTGTTGCAACAATAAATTAAGAATGTTACAGTCACATCAAAGGGATGGAATTAAATCAGTTTACTGCTGAATCAAAAGGGGATGACTATGACACTAAAAGAGTGTTACACAGCACTATGCGGCAATTATGACGAAGCGTTGTCGAGATTGATGAACGAACGCTTAATGGAGAGATTCTTACAAAAGTTTCTTTCAGATCCTTCATTTAATGAAATCAAAGATGCAATTGAAAATAAAGATGGAGAGAAAGCATTTAGAGGCGCACATACACTCAAAGGAGTAAGCGCCAACCTCGCTTTTACAAAACTTAGTACATCTTCCTCCCTCTTAACAGAATCGTTAAGAAATACCAATGGTGTGATACCGGATGAAGCTTACGGTCTTTATAAGAGTGTGGAAGAAGACTACAACCTGATTATTAACACTATCTCTTCTTACTTTGCTTGATTCTTTCTTTCAGCAATAAGAAAAATGGACGCAATGGCTATTAACCCTAAGTCTGCTATCAAGACTGGGTTATAGCTGCCTGCCCTCTCATAGACTATATTCAGAATAAGTGGCGATAGTGCACAGCCAAGATAGTTTATAGCCACACAGAGACCATTGGTAGACGTATAATTTCTATCATCACTTATCCTCTTTGCAAGTAACGTAGGAGCCATAGACTGTATCGTTCCATTTACTGAGAGGAAGAATATATAGAAGACGACAAACTCTTTATGAGAGATAAAAACTGTAAGAATAGAAGCCACAAAGCCTGAAAAGAGGCCGAAGAAAAGAGTCTTCTTTATTCCGACCTTATCGTAGCATTTACCCATCATTACTTTCATTATACAGAGCCCCGCCATAAAGAAAGCATTAAGAGATGACGCGTAAGCTCCTCCCAAGCCTGCGTCCAATGCCTTTGGTACCATTGCCTGGGAAATAAAGAGTGGGGTGATACCAACAAGAAAGCTTAATAAAAGAGCCTTATATAAGCCATCAGGCTTTACGTATTTATTGTTCTTCTCTTTCTTTGTTATCACAACTCTAGAGTCGTCTATGAGAAATAGAGTAACACCAAGAGCAATAAACAGCATGGCAGATCCTGCCAGTGCAAAAGAGGTACTATACCCACTCTTTTCTATTACTCTTCCCAAAACAACGCTCCAGACCATTCCCCCTATTCCGCTTCCCATAAACGCAATTCCTGTTGCTAAACCAGTGTTATATGGAAACCAACTTGATATAAGGACACTGAAGGATGTGAAAGACATGAAAGGAAGCAATAACCCTATCAGTAGAGCTAAAATATACATCAAAACCAGAGGAATAGGAAAAGAGAGGGAAAAATAAAACAAAGGTACCAAAATAGCAGATACTACCATAGCTTTCTTCAGTCTTATCTTTTCATATACCTTTCCGGAGAGAGAAGAAGAGACCATATATGAAAGAAACATAATAGTAAGGATCAGTGATACATACTCTCTTTCTATTCCTCTCTCGTTTGAAATAGGTACCACAAAGAGTGTGAAACAGTTTATGACACAGCCATAGACTGTTCCTAGGATTATCATGGCTCCTAGAACATTGATCCAACCTTTCTTATTCTCTTTCATCATTAGTCCATCAACTCCCCATCAAGCTCTTCGCCACGCTTTGAATAGTGGTCGATCATAGGAGACAGAATCATTGCAGAAAGTCCTGCAACAAGGCCTCCGTTATATAACATAAAGCCGCCATGCATTACGCTTGTTGCAGTGCATAGCACGGCGGAGACAAAACCAGCTGCAGCACCATATCTTTTTCCGTATCTACCTGTAAATGGACAGAGTCCCGTTGCAAAAGCCGCTCCGTTCATAAAAGCTTGTGTCGAGAGAGTCCAAGAGACAGGAAAACCAAATATCCTAGACAAAACAGAAACAAAGAGATACAGCAATACATACCCGGAGAGAACTGGCCATACATTTCTTATATTCTGCCCCGAAGCAGTGAAGGCTACAGAAGCCAGGACAATGCCGCAAGTGGCTCCCGTCCACCCCTGTCCTTCGGTAAGGAGTATACATAAGTCGAAATAGAGAACCATCATCATCCCGTATACTCCTAAGTTTATCATAGTGACTCCGTCCCCATATTTTTCTAGGAAATCACTCTTAAAGCCTGGATCCTTCATCAGCTTACCTAGTCCCCTGAAAGACCTGCCGTTAAGAAACCAGCCTACTATTATTGCAATAGCGAATGCTACAAAGAAGAATAGATTACAAAGAATACCTTCTTTGCCAAAGAGAGTAGAACTCTCCGGCGGAGCGATACTTTTCTCTGGCGTCACCCCCATTATGTTGTACATAAAAGAGTAAAGAAACATTCCCAAGAGTCCAAAGGCCAATCCACCGTTATATAAGCTCATCTCTCTATGAAGAAGCTTGGCCCCCTTAAGCATGGCCGGTATAGCAAAACCAATAAATATGGAGAATAGTATTACTACAATAAGCCCCGCTAGAGTGAATGAAGTTGTTGGTGATGAAGTAAGTGGATAACGAAAGAGTATCTCGCTGATAAATGGAGCGAAGGCTGTAGAATAGAAAGCAACAGATAGGTAATCTCCGAAGTTCTCTCTCCTAACATGAGTGTAGACGAGAATGCCCAACATCGGAGGCCACATATTAAGAACATTGAGACCATAAAAACAGTGTGCCACCACGAGGAAAAATCCTGCATATGTGGAGTAGTTGCACTTTGCCTTCAATAAAAACATTAGAAGGGTACATGAAATGCCACAAAGCCCAGCATTCAAGAATGCGGAAGAGAGCCCTCCGAGCCTAAAGTAATCAGTAACAAGAGGTGAAGGAGAAGAAATAATAGAGAATAATCCCTTCCACACTTCCCCTTTCTCTCCAAGGAGCAAAGATGAAATAAAAGACAAAAGAAGAAAAAATATAGAGAAATATAGTGCAACCAGCTTATCTACAAAGCTGTTGTCTATATCGATGACTTTAAACTTCTTTTTTTCCATGGGGATAGAATAGAACAAACAACAAAGAAGTAGAAGAGAGTGCTACAAGCTCTCTACTCTATTCTAAACTCCAATAGATCCACTTCTCCCTTTATAATCTCTATTTCAATGACACATTTTTTATCTCTGACTGCAATTTCCATAGAGCGCTCATTCCAAGAGATGCTATCAAAAGTAGCCTTACCCATATCTTTCCTGTTGACAATAAGACATACGGTTCCCTTTCCTCTTCCCTTGAGAATGAAAGAGTGGGCGTCGCTTAGATCAATGAACTTATATGTGGCCACTGTCCCCTTCTTCATGGAAGAAAGATACATAGTATCACCTAGTCCTTTGATGCATGGAATACCTTTCACAATTCTATTTGCTATATGTGGCATATGACCACGCTTCAAACCACAAGAGATGGCTGCAC
>JALFCJ010000153.1 GCA_022771185.1 Spirochaetales bacterium
TCACTGGACTTTGAAGGCTTGAAGGAAGACGTGATCTCTATGTTCGCAGGAAACAGGGTGGAGGTAAGGACATCCTTATACCGTAACACAATGTCTTTTGGGACAAAGGACGATGTGCTGACGTATCTGATTCACCTCGGATACCTCGCTTATGACGCAGATACTTCTTCCTGCTTTATTCCTAACAATGAAATAAAGGATATGTGGGCCCATTCAATGGAGAGAGTAGAGGGATATAAGGATGTATTCCAGATGATAAAGGACTCAAAACAGCTTCGGGAATCTACATGGAATGGAGACGAGGAAGCTGTAGCCGAGGGAGTAGGTAAGGCACATATGGAGGCATGCAGTATCCTAGAGTACAACAACGAGGGCTCCTTCCAGTCTGCTATCCATCTGGCCTACTACTATGCCAAGTCCAATTATACGATAGTAAACGAGCTTCCTGCAGGAAAGGGATTCGCTGATTGTGTCTTCATCCCATATAAGCCAGATGTCCCTGCAATTATAATTGAACTTAAGAAGGATGATAGTGTAGAGAATGCCATAAACCAGATAAAAGAAAGGAAATATCCCGAAGCCTTGGAGAAATATAAAGACAACCTTCTACTTGTTGCCATCAGCTATGACTCAAAGACAAAGGAACATTTTTGTAGAATAGAAAAAGCCTAGTAATGCTGTAAAACTCAGTCTTCAAATACCTTTTTGATGCTATCGAAATGGAGGAACTTTCCTTCATTTGCAATTTCTTTGATTTCATCGAGGGTTGCAAACTTGCCATCCATTGTTTCGTCTTTCTGTAGCTTTAGGTCCTCTTCTGTGGCATCCATGTCGAAGCGATATATATCGACAATATAATTCTGTCCCTTGTTTTCTCTGTGATAGCAGAATTGATAACCACCCTCAGCTCCCGATACATCGAGACCTGTCTCTTCTTTCACTTCTCTGATCACTGCTTCAAGAGAACTCTCTCCAGCTTTTACAGCTCCTCCTGGGATTTCCCACCATCCTGCAGCCCATTCTTTTGTGAGGACTCTCTGGGTAATAAGAAACTTGCCGTCAGATCTTCTTACCACACCAAGAACAGAGATATAGTATTCTCCTTCTTTCATACTCCAGTCGTTTCTCTTCATCACTCTTCCGGTTTTATTCTTATTTATGTCGTATATATCCCAGTATTCCTGCATTTATTCCTCCATAGCATGGGAGACTAGAAGGCATTATACAACGAAAGAGAAATGAATGAAGTTAGTATTATGCAAAAAGATAAGCTTATTTTTAGGTTTAGTAATAAAGCACAAGTTCCTAGTCTGATATTTACTTTAATACAATAAAGTGCTAATGTACTAAACCAACAAAAGGCGAGGAGTTTGTTATGGAGAAGTTGGACGCGAAGATGGCTGATCAGTTTTATTCTGCTATTCTTTCTTTAAAGACAAAAGAAGAGTGCAGGGCCTTCTTTGACGATATTTGTACAATAAAAGAACTGCAGGACCTGATGCAGAGACTTCAGGTTGCATCTATGCTATCAAAGGGAATGAACTACCTGGAGATATCGAAAGAGACCAGCGTCTCCAGTGCAACTATATCGAGAGTGAATAGATGTCTCAATTATGGGGATGGAGGATATAATACAGTTTTAGGGAGGCTAGAAAATAATGAGTGATAACCTCTTCAAACTAAGGGGAGAGGAGAGAATCGTACACTCTCTTAGGTCTCTCTACACATCCTATGGATATACAAAGTTCAAGATGAGCCGCTTTGAAGAGTATGACTTATATGCAGGAAACAAAGACTTCTTAGTCTCTGGTAATATCATAACCTTCACAGATACTGACGGTGCTCTTATGGCCCTGAAGCCAGATGTTACGCTATCAATAGTCAAAGGCTTTAGAGAAGAAGAGGGATGTGTATCAAAAGTATCGTACGATGAGAAAGTATATAGAGTATCTTCATCATCGGGAGTATTTAAAGAAATAACTCAGGTTGGTATCGAGTGCCTAGGAGATATAGAAGGTGTAGAGCTGGGGGAAGTTGCCATGCTGGCTCAGAAAAGCCTCCTTCTTATCTCTGATGATTCTATGCTTACTATCTCCCATATGGGCATAACTGAAGCATTTTTGGCTATGATCCCTTCCATTACTGCAAGAGCAGAAGCGTTAAAGTTCATGGAAGAGAAAAACATATCTGCTTTAGATGCACTTAAAGAAAAATATCCAGAGAGTAGGGATGCAGTCTTGAAGCTTCGCTCTCTTATTCTCCTAAATGGAAGTAACGAGGAAGTGATCAAGAAACTCTCAGAGATGGGTGCTGACAAGAAGTCCTTGGATGAACTGGAGGAAGTAGTATCTGTCCTCGATAGCGTACACCTGAGAATAGATTTCTCAGTACTTGGTGGAATGAACTACTATAATGGCATTACATTTCGGGGGTATGTGAAAGGCGTTCCTGAATCTGTAATCAGTGGCGGGCAGTATGACAAACTTATGGCCAGAATGGGGAAGAAAGCAAAGGCCATAGGTTTTGCTGTATATATGGATGCTCTCGAAAAACTATTGGAAGGGAGAGATGAATATAACGTAGACGTAGCTCTCGTTTATGATGACGACTCTTCTATGTCTGAGGTCCTTGGGAAGGCTGAAGAAATAAGAAAAACTGGTAAAAGTGTATCTACTATGAAAAAGATTCCCCAGAAGCTTAAGAGTAGGGAAGTTATATATTTAAAGGGAGGCGAAGATGCTTAATGTTGCACTACCCAAAGGGAGACTGGGGGAGAAAGTATATGCTATGTTCGCTTCTGCAGGCTTTGACTGCCCTGAAGTTTTGATGGAATCAAGAAAGCTGGTTTTTGAAAACGAAGAGGCTGGTGTCCGATACTTCTGGGTAAAACCCAGTGATGTATCTGTATATGTAGAGCGCGGTGCTGCAGATATAGGAGTTGCTGGAAAAGATATAATCGATGAATATAAAAGGGATGTTTATGAGATCCTAGACCTGAAGAAGGGAAAGTGTCGCATGTGCGTTGCCGCGAAGAAGGGTTATGTCGATAACCCAGGAACAACTATTCGTGTCGCTACAAAGTTCAAGAACATCGCAAGAACATATTATTCATCTATCGGACGAGATATAGATATTATACATCTCAATGGCTCCATAGAACTTGCCCCTGTCTTGGGTATGTCTGATGTCATTGTAGATATTGTTGAGACAGGAACTACGCTTAAAGAAAACGGTCTGGAAGTCATCGAGACTATCATGCCGATTTCTGCAAGAGTCATAGTAAACAAGGCTTCCTTTGAATTTAAGAAAAATGACATTATCAAAGTAATAAATAGCCTCGAGAAACAAGTGGAGGAGAACAACAAATGATAAAAATAATGAAATACGGAGTAGTAACGGAAGATGAGATTTTCTCCAGGTCTTCATCATCCAAGGATGTATCCAGTGTTGTGTCTTCCATCATAAAAGACGTACAAGAAAAAGGAGACGAAGCACTTAGAGAGTATACAAAAAAACTTGATGGTGCTGATATCTCTGAAATAGAAGTAAGTAAGGAAGAGATCAAAGCTGCTGCAGACTCTATGGATAGTGAGTTTATGAGAGTCTTGGAGAAGGCTGCATCCAACATTAGAAAGTATCACTCTAAGCAAGTGAGAAACAGCTTTGTAATGACTGAAGAGAACGGAATAGTCCTTGGGCAGAAAATAGTCCCGGTATCTGTTGCAGGAATATATGTTCCTGGTGGAACCGCCGCTTACCCTTCTACTGTGCTGATGGATACAATACCAGCAAAGATTGCAGGCTGCGGCTCTGTCATTATGGTGTCACCTCCTGGTAAGGATGGAAAACTGAACCCAGCTGTACTTGCATCTGCCTATGTTGCTGGAGTAGACAGAGTCTTTAGAGTAGGAGGCGCTCAAGCCATCGCAGCCTTGGCTTATGGCACAGAGACTATTCCTAGGGCAGACAAGATTGTGGGACCTGGAAATATCTATGTAGCTGAAGCAAAGAAACAGGTATCAGGAGTAGTCTCCATCGATATGATTGCAGGTCCAAGTGAAATACTGATCATCTCTGACGGTGCATCAAAGGCAAAGGTGGTGGCTGCAGATATGCTGAGCCAGGCAGAGCACGATAAAAATGCTTCTGCTGTGCTTATTACAGATAGCGAGAGGTTAGCTGAAGAAGTAAGAGCGGAGCTTGAAGTGCAGCTTCCTTTACTTCCTCGCTATGATATAGCACGTGCCTCCATCGATACTAACGGTAAGATCATCGTTGTGGATTCAATCGAAAAGGCAATAGAAGTAAGTGACCGTATTGCTCCTGAGCACTTGGAAGTTTGTGTAGATAATCCTTTCGATTATCTTGATAAAATCCATAACGCTGGCTCTGTGTTCCTTGGAAGAAATTGTCCTGAGGCCCTTGGCGACTATATAGCAGGCCCTAACCATACACTGCCCACTAGCGGAACAGCTCGTTTCTCCAGCCCATTGTCAGTTGATGACTTTGTGAAGAAGTATCAGTTCTCTTATTATACTCAATCAGCTCTCGCTTCAGTTGCTGATGATGTAGCGCTATTTGCCAGAAGAGAAGGATTAGAGGCCCATGCAAGAAGCGCACTCGTGAGAAAGGAGGAAGAAAAATGAGTAAATTCTTCTCAAATAAACATAGTTCTCTTACTCCCTATGTCCCTGGTGAGCAGCCAAGTGATCTATCAGAATTTATAAAGCTTAATACAAATGAGTCTCCCTTTCCTCCTTCTTCTAAGGCTGTAGAGTACGCTCTCTCGTCAACAAGGTCCCTTAACCTCTATAGTGACCCTGAAAGTGTTGCTCTCAGCGATGCCTTGGCTAAGACCTATGGAGTGGAGAGGAACATGGTTCTTGCAACTAATGGTTCTGATGAGATCTTGAACTTTGCATTCATGGCCTTCACTGATAGCGTCAATCCTGCACTCTATGCAGACATCACATATGGTTTCTATCCTGTCTTTTCTTCTCTTAACGGTTCAAAGGTTGAGATAATCCCTCTTCGTGATGACTTTACTCTCTCTGTTGATGACTATATCGGAAAGAAGGGTACTGTATTTATTGCAAACCCAAATGCTCCTACAGGAATATGTGTTCCAGTCTCCGAGATAGAGAGACTAGTGAAGAGCGACAGAGATAGGGTTGTAGTTGTTGACGAAGCATATGTAGATTTCGGAGGAGAGAGTGCTATAGAACTAGTTCATAAATATGACAATATTCTTGTGTGCCAGACATTCTCCAAAAGCAGAAGCTTTGCAGGAGGAAGATTGGGATATGGAATAGGAAGCCCCGCTCTGATATCTGATCTCAACACTGTAAAGTATTCTACAAACCCATATAACATCAACTCCATGACTTCCAGTATGGGTATAGGAATACTAAAGGACGAAGAGTATACAATAAAGAATTGTAAGACAATCATGGAAAACAGAAGCTTTACAGTAAAAGGACTGGAAGAGATGGGATTCAAGGTTCTTCCATCTTCTGCAAACTTTATCTTTGTCTCATCAGATAAAATCGAAGGTGGAGAGTACTACAGAAAGTTAAAGGAAAAGAAGATTCTTGTTAGGCACTTCGATAAAGAAAAGATCGCCCCTTGGTGTAGAGTCTCCATAGGAACAAAAGAACAGATGGAAGCATATCTGGAGGCTACAAAAGAGATATTGGAGGAGAAGGCATGAGAGAAGCGGAAATAAAGAGAAAGACAGGTGAGACAGATATAAGCCTTACACTAAACATTGATGGAAAAGGAAAGAGTGATATATCTACAGGAGTGGGGTTCCTTGATCACATGCTTGATCTCTTTACTCGACACGGCAGATTCGACATATCTCTAACTTGTAAGGGAGATACTTTTGTAGATGACCACCATAGCACAGAAGACATTGCCATTGCTTTGGGCTCTGCTTTCCGCTCCGCTCTTGGTGAAAAGAGAGGAATAAAGCGCTATGGAGATATTATCCTACCTATGGATGAAGCTCTTGTAATTGCCGCTGTAGATATTTCAGGAAGAGGAATGCTGAAGTTCACTTCTGATTTTCAGACAGAGAAGATAGGAACTTTTGATGTAGAGCTTGTGGAAGATTTCTTTATTTCTTTTGCACAGAACGCAGGAATAACTCTGCATATCAGACAGCTGGATGGGAGAAATTCACACCATATAGCGGAAGGAATGTTTAAGGCTGTAGCCAGGGCAATGAGAAAAGCGGTGGAGATTGATGAAGGTGCTAAGGATGAGATTCCTTCAACAAAGGGAGTTCTTTAATGACTGCGATAATCGATTACGGTGTTGGAAATCTTTTTTCTCTGGAGTGTTCACTCTCTAGTATCGGGGAAGAGACTGTCGTAACTGATGACTTAAAGATGCTTGAGAAGGCGGATCGTCTGGTCCTTCCTGGTGTGGGTGCCTTCAGAGACGCAAGGGAGGCTCTCAGAAAAAGCGGCCTGGAGAAAGGAATATTGGACCTTGTAGAGAAGGGTAAGCCTATACTTGGAATATGCCTTGGAATGCAGCTTTTATTTGATAAAGACTATGAAGATGGAGTCTATGAAGGACTGGGCTTGATTCCCGGTGAAGTCAGAGCTATCCGGGAAGTAATCCCAAAGGGACTGAAGATTCCTCATATCGGATGGAATGCTCTCTCGATTAAAAAGGATTCCAGGCTCTTTAAGTATATTAAAAACGGTGACTAGGTATATTTTGTCCACTCTTATCATGGAGTGGGGTGTATTTCCGATACTACTTCAGTCACTGATTATGGTGCACCTCTTACAGCAAGCGTTGAAAAGGATAATGTCTTTGGGTGTCAGTTCCACCCGGAGAAGAGCGGAGAAGTAGGCCTCTCTATCCTCAAGGCCTTTGTGGAGATTTAATATGATTCTTTTTCCTGCAATTGATATTCTCTCTCGAAAGGCAGTAAGGCTCTATAAAGGTGACTACAATCAGGTCACTGTCTATAGCGATAAGCCTTGGCAGTTTGCCGAGGACTTTGTTTCACGAGGATGTAGTGCCATACATATAGTGGACCTTGACGGCGCAAGAAGCGGTGAAACGATAAACATCGAGATTGTTAAGAGAATATCAGAAGTAAAGGGTTTATACAGCGAAATCGGTGGCGGAATAAGGAATATGGAGACTGTAGAGAAGTATCTGGACGCAGGAGTATCCAGAGTAATACTTGGAACTGCAGCTCTTCAGAATCCTGTTTTTCTCAAAGAAGCCGTAAATAAGTATGGCTCAAAAATAGCAGTAGGCGTGGACTTGAAGGATGGAAAAGTCGCAGTTAAGGGGTGGCTTGAGACATCGAAAAAAGACGGAATTGAGTTTCTTAAAGAGCTGGAGGATATAGGTGTTGAGAGCGTGATTGTCACTGATATTTCCCGTGACGGAGCAATGAAGGGAACCAACGTTGAACTATATGAAAGAATAAAGAATGAAGTGTCGTTAAAGGTGACAGCTTCAGGCGGCGTCTCTTCGCTGGAAGACATCAAGGCTCTGAAAGCTTTGGATATATATGGTGCAATTATTGGAAAGGCCTATTATACAGGGGCAATAAAACTAGAGGAAGCTCTGGAGGTTTGTAGATGATAACTAAAAGAATAATACCTTGTCTCGATGTAAGGGACGGAAGAGTAGTAAAAGGCACGAACTTCTCCGGCTTGAAGGATGTATCTTCTCCTGTGCTCCTAGCTGACTACTACTCTCGTAGCGGGGCTGACGAACTGGTTTTTTATGATATAACAGCTTCCTCTGACGGCAGAAAGCTTTTTACAGATATTCTCATGGAGACGGCATCAAAAGTATTCATACCCCTTACAGTAGGAGGCGGAATAAACACAATAGATGACTTTGACAGGGTCCTTAAGTGTGGGGCAGACAAAGTTAGTGTTAACTCTGGAGCAATCAAAAATCCTGAATTAATAAATGAAGCTGCTTTGAAATATGGCAGTCAGTGTGTCGTAATCTCTGCAGACGTAAAAAGAGTTGATGGCGTATATCGTGTATTTGCCAAGGGTGGAAGAGAAAATACTGGCATGGAAGCTATCGATTGGATTGTAAGATGCGTTAAAAACGGAGCAGGGGAAGTAGTATTAAATAGCATCGACACAGACGGCGTGAAGAAAGGCTTCGATATCGAGATGCTCAAGGCAGTTTCTGAAAGCGTTGATGTTCCTGTCATCGCCAGTGGCGGAGCTGGATGTATCCACGACTTTATTACTCTTTTCAAGACATTACCTAAGGTAGACGCAGGGCTTGCCGCCTCTATATTCCACTATGGGGACGTGAAGATATCGGATCTAAAGAAAGAGATGAAGAAAAACGGCATTCCTGTCAGAGAGGTTTAACAATGGTATGTATAGATGATCTTAAGTTTGATGACAGGGGCCTCATTCCTGCTATTGTAGTGGACTCAAAAACAAAGCAAGTCTTGACTCTTGCTTATATGAATAGAGAAAGCCTTTCTATTACCTTGGATAAAGGTCTGACATGTTTTTGGTCCCGCTCAAGAAAGAAGCTATGGCTCAAAGGAGAAACCAGCGGCAATTTCCAGCATGTAGTTTCTATTACAAGTGACTGTGATGACGACGCACTAGTTGTTGAGGTGGTTCCAGATGGACCTGCATGCCACATTGGCACTTTTTCATGCTTCACACATAAGCTTTACGAAAAAGAGTAATCAAATAACTTACCCTTATAGACTAAGCATAATAGGTAGAATCTGGTGGAGATATCATCAAAGTGGGATTGATGAATTATCAACTATCTACTTTGTATTATTATTGATATAAAAAGAGTAAGTAGATATTTAGGACGAAATATATGAAGAAGAAAATCCCCGTTGGAATAGATAACTTTGAAAAACTTCGCCAAGAAAACTTTTATTATGTTGATAAAACAGGCCTTATCGGAGGTCTATTGAACAACTAAGGAAAAGATAAGGAACGAAAAAAAGCCGATGTCGGAGCTCCTTTGTTCTTTCCTCTCTGGAGACGCAGAGGGAGTTGAGAGAAGGCTCAATATAATCCTCAACCAGAGTATAAGCATCCTCGATACAAAGGCCAAAGACAGAGAGAAGGAGAACTTCTACCATGGACTCTTAGTTGGTCTCTTGAAGAGCGAAGAAAACTGGCTTGTTCTTTCCAACAGGGAATTTGGAGACGGGTATGCCGACATCATCATAGAGCCAGACGACCTGGATAAGGGTATGGTCATAGAAGTTAAGTATGCTCAATCCTTCGATGACCTTGATAAGAGAAGCGAAGAGGCTCTCTCTCAAATAAAAGACAAGCGATATATAGAACGCCTCTATGAAGACGGTAGAAGAGACATCCTTCTCTATGGCATATCCTTCAACAGAAAAAGATACAAAGTGAAGTGTGAAAAGAACAAGTGATTTTGGATTCTCTCTTCCTCAAATAAGAGAGAAGAGATTCTCAAAATGATTATTTGGGTTATGCTTATTTTTCCCTATTGTGTCTTTTCTTATATTTCATCTTAAGATTTGCTTAGTTATATTGCTAACCCAAATAGGTATAATTATAGCCCCATATTTCTTATTAACAAAAATTGAACTATGGAAAATGAAATGGTCTATTTTTATTGCTGATAAAGAAAAATATGCCAAAAACTATAGTATTGGGCGGAAAAGAAGTCTATGTTCTCTCAAGATTTGGAATAATGGCTATTCTTTCATTTACTCTGAATACGATCGCTTTAAGTAGGTATTGTTCTTTGTCGGTTATTCTTTTGATTTCTGTTTCCAGTGTAATTACTGGAGCAGCAATATCGCTGATGACAGTGTCATTCTCTCAAAACAGAATGAAGGGAATGGCAATAACTAAGCTTTCAGGATTAATTGTCATCTCTTCTTTTGTTCCTTTTTTTGCTGATAAGAATATATGGTGGACAGTGTCTTTCATACCACCATTTTGGCTTGGAGTAGTCATAAAGGCAGGAAGAATATGTCTCATTTTTATATCATGTATTATTTCTATTATTTGGTTGGGAATGATGTATTCTGTGTATTCACAGATAGAATCTTAAGTTAAAAATATTGCCTTCTCCCTAACAATGAAGAAGGCAATACCTATCAACTATTCTTAAAGGATTGCACTACCACCAGTAACAATCCAGCACGCAAGTGTTGCAACTAGTAGAGCTCCGGTAAATACGTTTCCTGTTTTTCTGTAAGTAATGGTGCAGAGAATAGAGAAAACGATTACCTGCGGGGCAAATACAATCAATAACGACATAAAAGGTCCGCCGAATGTAGGAGAAAACAATAAGTCTGCTCCTGGGCCTATTCCTAGGAAGAATGGAATATATTCAATAAGAATGACAATCAATATTCCTCCCACCATGCATAGTGCATTATGATACCAAGATACGAAGAAAGCTCTGGCACCCTTCATCCTTGCTTCCTTCACTCTCATCTGTGCAAATATCTTACTGTTATTAAGAAGGAAGAAGAGAGCAAAAATAGGAATATAAACCAGGAACTGTCCGAAACGCTCAAGGGAGAATAGACGAAAGAGTGGCCAAATAAATCTAAAATCCAGAGTAAAGAGCTTCATAGAAATGAACAGAAGAATATACATAAAGAGAATCATTGAAAGTACAAGAACTATAGAGCGAAGGAACATGTTCCAGTCAATATGCTTTGCCTTCTTCTCTCCTGCAAATCCCAGATCTGCATAATCAAGGGGATCCCCTCTCTTCTTTGACTTCTTATAGGATATGAGAGTTGTAACAACCATTATTATTATAAGGACGAGGTACCAAGATAAGAATCCGTTACCTATAGTCATTCTGAAGATATTTTCCGGTAAGGGCAGGAGTCCATGACCAAGCTGAGTCAGGAATGGATAAGTAAGGGCTGCAATAGCCATTGTTATAATAGCTCCCTTCCACCATTTCTTTCCGCTTTTTTCTCTATTTGGCCTATTTGGAATGCCACATGCAATAGGAGCGAAGAAAGGGAGAGTGAGAAGAAGATTCATTAATGGAATCATACCAAAGAGAGCAGAGAGTAGGGCGAGGAACACAAGCCACTCTTTTATCATGAAGACTTGGTCATTGGATGTTAGGCCACTTTCAAAACCTATAGCGTTATCAAACCAATCGAGAGCAGCAACCATGCCATGCTTATTGTGAGTTGTGAGCCTATGATTTGTATTCAAGAGTTCAATTCTTCTGGCGCTGCCGTCAGAGAAGCTGCCATATGTAGTATTCCACTCACTCTCGTTTTTACTTACTCCCAAGAATTCTGTTCGGAGGGGTGTATCTAGAAGATCATCGGTGACAAATGACTTATAGTCTCTGAAGTATGAGAACTCATCGTACTTTGCCTGCAATAACAGGACATTATTAAAGAAGTACTTTGAGCCATCATATACAGAATCTCTGAAAAGCTCTCCGCATTGAAGAACAGTAGCCTTTGGAGTGATGTCTACTCCTTTCTCATCCTTTGCTCCAGCGTAGGCTGCAGCAACAGACCAGCTTGCCCATGTTCCCATGCTGTGACCTGAGATGCCGAGCCTAGTATTGTCTACATATGGAAGAGACGAGAGATATGCGTATGATGCGATTCCACCCATTGCACTATCAGAGACGGCAGATCCATCTGTGCCTTTTGAGTATCTGTCGTCGAAGAAAGAAAGGGTGGAGAAGTTCATCAAGACTTTATATCTCAATGGGCCTGAAATCATTGCATATGTCTTATTCTCTTCAGAGTCCTCTCCGAAGTTTACAGTGACCTTATGGTTGGTCCAGCCTCTCTCCTTCATCGGAATCGGAGTGTCACCATGTCCATATTCGTCTATTGCAAGAACAACGAAACCACGTCTTGAGAGCTCAATTGCATAAGCGGCGCTAGTCTCATGGTCGTTTTGATATCCATGGAGCAACAATAAACCAGGAGCCCTATTTGTTTCTGAAGCACTGTAAGGGATGTATAACTTATAAGCAACATCTCCCTTCTCAGTTGAGATTGTACCTGTTTCAATCTTTGTGGAACCAAAGTTTTTCTGGATTCTATCGGAGATAAACATGGATAGAAAACAAAGGAGTACACATATAATGAGGGCGACAACGTTTCTTCGGATATTCTTCATAGAGCCTCCGATTAAAGTCTATCACCGCAGACACATATGAAAAACAGAAAAACTTTATTCCACTTTCTTTATGTGTGCGTATTCTTCCACTTTATCCCAAGGAACATTGAAGCCTGCACCATGAGAGCAGAAGACGCTGCCTGGAGGGTTTTCCAAGTCACTGAGAGGATTGTATTCGGAAGCTGCAATCACTTCTTTCTCATTGTGACATCTCTCGTATCCAGCGGGAAAAAGGGAGAGGCTTCCTTCTCCATGTGTGTATGCCCTTACTTCCTCCGAGTAGTTATTCATAGTGGAAACTGGGCACCTACCTTTTATAGTAACAAAGCCGTCTCTATTTACTTCTATTCTTCCGTTTCCTTTCATTTTCTCTATGTCAAATAGAGCTCTTCCTGAAAGAGACTGGGGGACAATAAGTACAAATTGATAAATAGGCTCGAGAATAATAGAAGATGCCTTCATAAGAGCATTTCTTATGGCTCTGTAGGTTGCTTCCCTAAAGTCTCCGCCCTCTGTGTGCTTCAGGTGTGCCCTGCCAGCCTTTAATGTGATAGTGAGATCCGTGATAGGGAATGACGATAGAACACCTAAATGAGTCTTCTCCTCTAAGTGTGTTCTAATTAACCTCTGCCAGTTTGTATCAAGATCATTCTTTGGAAGGTCTGTTACAAACTTTAATCCGCCCCCTCTCTCGTTTGGAGTAAGGAGAAGATGTACCTCTGCATAATGCTTTAATGGCTCGAAGTGCCCGATTCCATAGGAAGACGATGTAATTGTTTCTTTATAAGCTATCTTTCCGTCTCCTAGAGTAATCGTAATACCATAACGTTTTTGTATGATTTCAGTTATTACTTCTGTCTGTATTTGCCCCATGAGCATTATTTCAATATCTCCCGAAATAACTCTTGTCTTTATTTCAGGAAACTCTTCTTCTACTTCTTTTAGTATTCTCAATAGCTTTGATTTATCTGTATTCTTGGTGTCTGATACAGAGTAAATAAGAACTGGCTCGCACTCATTCTTCTCTTTCTTTGTATAAGAGCCATAAGTATCGCCGCTCTTAGCTTTTTCTAGTCCCACAACGGCACATACTTCACCTTTCTCCACTTCTTTTACCGTCTCACATTTTTCGCCGTTATATATTCGTATCTCGTCGACTTTCTCTCCCCCGATTTCGTCTTTGGCCTTTAGTTTTCCTCCTGTAATCTTTAGGTGAGATAGTTTCTTTCCAGTCTTGTCTCGAGACACTTTATATAACAATGCACCGAATTCTTCTGTAGTTTCTTTACTGTTAAAGAAGTGTTCCAATACAAAGAGAATATCGCTTGTTCCATGATTCTTTAATGCTGATCCGGAGATGAGAGGGAAAAGCTTACGCTTTGAGATCATCAGAGATATGTCTTTCTCTGTTATCTCTTCCCCTGAAAGGTACTTTTCTAGTACCCCATCATCTTTTTCAGCAATACTTTCGATATCAGAGAAAGGATAAGAAACGATATTATCAGACAAAGAAGATATAATCTCTTTCTTTAACTTCTCTTTGTCGAGTCCCGGCATATCGATTTTGTTAAGGAAAATAAGAGTAGGGACATTATTTTTTTCCAGCAGTCTCCATAGAGTGCGCGTATGTCCCGTGACTCCATCTTGGGCGGATATTATAAGTATGGCAGCATCCAAAGCAGAAAGGGATCTCTCCATTTCGCCAGAGAAATCTACATGGCCAGGAGTATCGATGAGTGTAATCTTGTCACTCAATATTGCTTCTTTTGCATATACTGTGATGCCTCTTCGTCTCTCTATATTATCGAAATCTAGAAAAGAGTTTTTATCATCGACTCTTCCAATTTTTCTTATTGCGCCCGATGCAAACAATAGGGACTCTGATAGAGTCGTCTTGCCACTGTCTACATTTGCTATGATTCCAGTTATTAGGTGCATATAGCCATAATAACACAATAGTATGTATCGTGTTTCGTGTTTTCTGATATAGAGTGAAACTGATGTTCCAAAACACAGGAATCTGATTGTATAATATACATTGGATAAGACTTAATTATAGGAGGATACACATGGGAATGTTTCTTAATCCTGATGACCAACAGCTGAGAGACGATAGATGTCAACCATTCTATGTAGACAAGTCGTTAATCATCAGAGAGATGAATAACATCGTCAGACAAAAAAGTGATAAATTTATA
>JALFCJ010000180.1 GCA_022771185.1 Spirochaetales bacterium
AAGCTGAAGATGACAAGGAAGGAGCTGGTCTCATTCATGAAGTTCCTGAAGCTTACGGACAACGGCAAGACAGTCACAATTCACAACAGGAAGAAGAGGCACACGGAAGTTGCAGAGCTTCTGGGTCTCTCCTTTGACACCTCCTTGAAGTGCCTAGGCTAGCTTCTGTGTATAACTTTTGCACTTGCTGTGCAATACAATAAAGTCAAAATAGAATAATTTGTAATTACTTATATTATAAATAAATAATAAATATAAAGAAAAACAAAATAAAAAATAAAATAATTCATTTATCTGTCATAGTTGTGTCACTAGGCGTGTTATAGGATGTATTCATCAAAATAAAGATGGTATTTCTCATACGGACAATAAAGGAGAAGAAGATGAAAAAGAACTTTTTGATGGTTGCATCTCTGCTTATCGCAGCTATGCTTTTGGTTGTTTCCTGTGCTCAGGAAGTTAAGGCTCCAGCAGATAACAATCTTGTTGAGGTTACACTTAATACAAGTGCAGCAAGAAGTACTCTTAATTATTCTGGTTTTGGCGATTCAAATAATGGCGCAATTACTTATAGATATAAGCTAACAGCTCAGTGGCATCCAGAAAGCGTTAATGGTGCTGATCAAGTAGTGGGAAACACAACAGATGCTACAGGTGCTGTTAATGGTTATATTTCTTTATCAGAAGGAACCGCAACTGCTAATCTTGGTTATGTTTCTCAGGGTCTTTGGGAAGTAGATGTAATCGGATCTATCGGTGAAAAAGATGTTCTGAAAGGTACTACACAGGTATACATTAACAAAAATAATAATACTGTAAATGTTTATGTGAAGCCTATTGAAACAGCTGAAAAAGCTGGAATTGAATTGGATATTAAGGTAAATGATCATGATGCTAGTTCTCAATATAAGCTCGTTTACAGCATAGAAAAGGTTGATGGCTCAGAAGCTACAGGTACAGTCGGAACAGAATCAAAGGGTTTGACAAATTTGGGATTAGATAAAGGCCAAAACTTGGATGAGAATGGATTTAGAAGTTGGACTACAAAAATTACTAAAATGACACCTGGCTATTATCGTGTAACTGTAACAATGATGAATGGAACTTCAAAGGTTGGTGGTTTAACAAAAGGTGTACTTCTTTTTGCAGAAGATGCTAATGCAAAGTTGTCTGGGTATGTAAACTCTAGCGATTTCATTAATGGAACATTGAATGTCTATTATCCTACAGTTTCAGTAGCGGTTACTGCTGGTGATATTACGGCTGGAACAATTACTATTGGTGATAATACAGTAAATACATATGATGTAACATATACTGCTATACCTACTATTGCTGGTAATAATTCTATAACTGGTACAACAACTTATACTTGGTATGCTGATGGCGTAAAAGTAACTAGTGAGAATGCAGAAAGTACTTATACTGCACAGTATAAGCAGACAGAGCCAGGTTATAAAACAGTAACTTGTGTTGTAAAATACACATTCAGTGTTGAAGATGCAGGTGATACAATTGAGTATGTTGTACAGGGTGCAAAAGATTTGACAACAAAGGTTGATGCGGTTACACAAACTTCTCCATCCCAAGGTGAATAAGTAGTAAAATTGATTTCATTGGCCTCAATTCAGGCCAATGAATATTTTTTGAATCTGTCACACTTGTGTAAATAGGCGTGTTTTATAATAGCAATGTCAGTAAGAATGGCATTGTTATTTTTTATTGATAGATTAAAGAAATAGGAGGATATATGAGTAAGTTTAGAAATATGCTTTTTTGTGCAGTTGCTTTGATATTGGTATTGTTCTCCGTTTCTTGTGATAATGTTTCTTTTTCTGGTTCAGAAGTAACGATTGAGGAACCTTCTTTTATTGAAGGATCATCAGATGGAAAGAGTCTTGTTAATGCGACTGCAAAGATAGATATGTATAAACTAAAAATGGTGCCTCAGTGGACTCCTATTAGTTATACTATAGTTGGAGATACGTCAAAGAATACAAAAGCAGATAAGGATGGTTACATAGTTATTGAGCCTCCTTTCAATAATCTAGGATACTTCTCTCAGGGGCTTTGGAATTTTGGCCTTAGAGCATATACAAAAGATATGAATGATGAGTATGTCCTTGTATATGAAGTTGAAAAAACAGTTGAAATTAATGGTGATATTAATACGATTTCTATCTCTTCAAAAGAAATACTTCCAACAGATTCCAGCACTCCATGTACCATTAAACTTCATGATTTTGATTTTTTAGCAACAGGACCAATAACGGAGTATGGTAAAACAAATGGCTTAGGAATGATATTGTCATATAAGATTACCAATCTTAGTGATACAACTGTGGAATATAAAGAAGTATTTGTTATTGATGCAACTAAAGTACAGTCTGCAAATAATGGAGTAACAGGTGTTGTTGATGGGCTTCTAATTAATGCAATAGACGATAATAATGAAGTAGTAGGCTTATATTCTGGTGCATACAGTTTATCAATATATTTAAATGAGTATGTTAATGGAAATTGGATTCATACCGGCGGTACTTCTATTTCTTTTGTCTCTGTTCCAGGTATCGAAATCAACATTACAGGTGATTCTAATTTAATAGACTTATGTAGATATGATTATGTTACTCCAGGAGCTGGCAGTGGTATAGAGATAGAATCTGGAATTTCATCAAATGTTAATGTGAAGGCATATAAGGGAGTTGTTAGTGAAGGTACTTTGGTTTCTTCAACTGTCAGTGTAACTACTAAGGATACTGTGATATTAGTGCCAGAAGTTACTAATGGTCCTTCAAGTATATCTACCAATAAGTGGTTTGTTGATGGAGTAGAACAATCAGAAACTGCTATAGATTCTAATGGTTATCTGACTTATAAACCAACTACAGCTAAGACATATACAATAACTTATATGTTCTTAGATGGTACAAACTATAATACTATTAGTGGAAACTATTACTTAGCAGTAACTGCAGCTACTTAAATTAGTTGAGTGTATTCTCTTGAGCCTATGCTGATTGCATGGGCTTTTTTAAGATTTATTTGCTCTTTTAGTTGTGAGAGAGTATTTGAGAGTATAAACTTGGTTGATGTAGGAGATTATTATGAGTGAAATCAAAGGGTCGATATATATACTAAGTAATAGGGGCTTTCCTAATCTGTCAAAAGTAGGATACTCCGATGATCCTGTACGCAGGGTCGAACAGATAAATAGAAGTTCTACTATCCCTTATCTTTATAAATTATATGCTTCATATGATGTCGTTGAACGATTAACTGACTTGATATTCCATGAATTACTTTTGATCATAAATCCAGGATTAAGAATTAGTGATGATATGGATAGCGGAAGATTTAGAAATACAGAGTTTTTCGATATTCCTCCAGAAAAAGTTTTTAAAGTATTTAAATCAATCGCAATAATGACTGGAACAAAAAATCGTCTGAAAAGATATGATGAAGAAGGAAATGAAATCGATGTTATTTGGGGAGATGAGGTAGTAGAAGAAACTCAAAGAAGGGGGCCTTTTACTTTCTCTTCAATAGGAGTTAAGCCAGGAGAAGAGATAGTATTTGTCTCTGATCCTTCTTTTACTGCAACTGTTGTTGATGATAAACATATTCGTATTGGAGATACTGTTACTACTCTTTCTGGTGCTGCTAAGAATATCCTTAATAAGAAAGCTTTACAAGGACCGAAGTATTGGACTTATAAAGGAAAAGTGCTTGATGACATAAGAACGGAAAAGGAAAACGGAGGTTATTAATGAAGATTACTAATGCTCGTATTGTCTTGTTAGATAGAGTTATAGAGAGGGGAACAATAGAAATAGAGAATGAGAGAATAATTGGAATAAGAGAGGGGATAGAGAAAGACAGCGATATTGATGCTGGAGGAAAATATCTTGCTCCTGGAATAGTGGATTTACATACTCATGGCTCTGGTGGCTTTGATTTCATGGATGGAGAAGAGTCTGATATTCATGGTGCAGCACATTCTCTTGCTATGTTTGGGACTACTTGTTGTCTTCCTACAACTCTTACTTCCAGCGATGAAGAACTCTTTGCTTTCTTAGATAACTTAAAGTCAGCTCAGAAGAATAGGAGTAATAATGAGTGCAGGATGCCAGGAGCACACTTAGAAGGTCCCTATTTCAATATGGACCAGAAAGGTGCTCAGGATCCTAGGTACATTATTCCTCCTAAGAAAGGACATTATATGAAAGTCCTTGAGAAGGCTGATGGTAATATCAAGAGATGGTCAGTTGCTCCTGAAGTCGATGGAGCTATGGAGTTTATTAAAGATGTATCAAAGATGGGTGTGGTAATATCGGGAGGGCATACAAAAGCCGATTTCGATACTGTAGGAAGAGCAGTAGAGAATGGCATGACAATGCTTACTCATTACTATAGCGCTATGTCCAGCATGATCAAGAAGGGTAGCTGGAAGATTCTTGGAGTTACGGAAGCTGGCTTCTACTTCGATGAGCTTACTGTTGAGCTTATAGCTGATGGCTGCCATATTCCAGCCAACCTCTTGAAACTTATATTCAAGCTGAAAGATAGAGACCATATCATTGGAATATCAGACAGCATGAGAGGCGCAGGCTTTGAAAGCGGCGATAGTATTCTTGGTCCTAAGAATAATGGCACTCCTGTTATAATTGAGGATGGAGTAGCGAAGCTATCTGATAGATCCTGCTTTGCCGGATCTATTGCCACAGGCATCAGGCTTGTAAAGACATTGGCGACCCTTGCTGAAGAGAATATGGTATCAGTGTTCAAGACTGTTTCTTATAACCCAGCACGTATTATCGGAATGGAAAAAGAAATAGGAAGCTTGGAAGAGGGCAAATACGCTGACTTTATTATCTTCGATGACGAATACAAATTAGACAGTGTCTATATTTCGGGAGAAAAAGTCAGATAATTCCCTACTTTCTTTTTCCTTATCTTTGGAATTGTTTGCCATAATCAAAGAATTCTAATATTCTATAATGGTTTTCTGGGGGATAATTTGCCAAAGAATAAAAAGATACTTGCTACACTTTTAGTGGTTTTAATATTAATCATACAAGGTGCTACAGCTGCCGATGATACTTTTAAAGAATCTATTACAGGTAGCAGCGGTGGACTGAATATAGGGGAGGGAGTATTTCCATTCTCCCTCTCTTGGTCCAAGAATAAAGATATTACCCTATTAGATGAAGATGAGTTTGATAAAGCTCATCTTGTCTTCTCTTTTTCTTCTTCTGTAGCGAGAGATAAAGACTCTGGGTATGACTTAAAGACAGGATCTCCTACTTGGGATAAACAAGATGCCTCCTCTTGGACTGATAACAATGATGCATATTACTTTAAGCCTTCTGCGTCTATTTCTATTTCTTTATCACAGAAATTTGAGAAATGGACACTTAAGGGGAGTCTTAACACCAAGTATTCCCACTTGATGGAAGACTTAGTCAGTACTGTTCCCTCTTCTCTCTATTTTGTAAATAGCGACGGCTCCCTTAAATATAATGATAAAGACGCCGTTGCCGCTTATCCATGGCTATATGGAGAGAGAAACAACTTTACAACTTCTCTTGGCTTCACGCTTTCTAGATCCTATATAGTAGAGGGCCTCGATAGCATGAACGTGTCGGTGGGAGTGGAGATGGGACCATGGTGGATGCTTAACTCCATCTCCAATGGTAATAGGCTCAGCGACTACTATAGAATAAGTGGAACAGCAGGAGAAAGCGTTAAGATTAAAGACACCCAGCAGTCAATTAACCTGAGATGGCTTAATATTACTGCTTCCCACTCCAACTCTTTCTCTTATACCTTCGGTAGGATAGTTCCAAAAGAGAAGTTGAACTCAAATAGACTGAAGGGTGTTATTTCAGATACCCTTTCCTTGAGCTTCGCCGGCCCACAGCTTTATGATGCCTCCACATCTATTTCCGCTTCTATCTCTCTTAATAACTCACTGTATTTCGGGCAAGTGGCGAATATGAAGAATAGCGGCTTCTATTATTCATATGTGTCCTATCTTTCTTTATCAGGGAACTTAAATCTTTTTGGTCTTATATCATTCTCAGTTACTGGAACAAGGTACTTGTCTCAAGGTCTTGGTTCCTCCAATACTCTCTGGAGTGCCAGCGGAGAAGTATATATGAGTATTAATTTGTAGGAGGAAAAGAATGAAAGTAATTAAAAAAACAATAGTCATCGCCTTAATCCTCTTACTATCTTTCTCTCTTTCCGCCGTATCATTCTCAAAGTCACTCTTGAATGTATATAGCGATTCTCACCTTATTTCCAATAGTGGCAACAGAGGATTCCTTGGAGGTTTCTTTCCTTTGGAAGCCGATTATGTATATAAAGTCACACCATCGAAAGCGATGACCGATAATGGAATATCAGTGAATCTAAATCTCTCCTCAGGAATCAAAGAGAGGCTATTGAAGGTCTCTCCAGAGAGCGGAGAGATTCTCTCTCTTGATAGAAAGGGATCTATGTATCAAGTGCATTACATATATGCTGACATAGATATATCCAAGGCAATTATTGAAGAGCCCTATATGAGTGAAGACATTCTTGCTCTTCATTTCTCTTTTCTAGCTGATTACGAGAACTCTTATGAACGTTTTGATTGGCTGAGTAACCCAATTAATAACAACGGTGTCTTCAGCGAGTATAATACTCTATCTAACACATTTGAAGAGAAATACAACTCATACTCCTATGTTCCGGAACTCGGTGGAAACAGGAGAGTTAAGAACACTGGCTTCGGAGTTGGAGTGGTACTTAATTTCAAAGAAGAGAATGAGATGACAAAAGACGGCATATGGGGAAGCTTGAAAGGAAATTATATGCCTTCCTGGATGCCTTTCAATGATAAAAAAGGCTCCGACTATTTTTCTATTAATCTAAATGCAGGATTTGCTATGACACTCTTGGAGATAAGCCAGATGTCATTCGGTCCATCAAGTGGCCTTGATGCCTTATCTATCTATGTAGAGACAGAGTTTGACTTTGTTGGTGCTTGGGGTAAGAACATTCCGCAAATGGCTGTAGAAAGAAGAATATGGGGCTCCTTTGTTCCCTCTTCCCATATGATCGCCACCAATACCACAGCTATCATTATGAAGGGATATCAGATAATGAAGGATCTTTATCCATCTATCTCTATCTTCTCTGACATAGCTTTTGCTTTCGGAGGAGGAATAAACGGAGAGAAAGGTGGAAATGGTTTTATTGGAAGCTTGGGAGCTAGAATAGACTTCAATATATTCTCGATGTTCTCTCTTTATGGAGAAGTTGGGTGTGTATATAAGGATCTCTATGATTATAACCCTGGCATTCGTTATGCACTGGGCGCAAAAGTGAGGATATGATATGAAAAAGATATGCTCTTTGTTTTTACTTTTCTCTTTAATAGTCACCTCTCTTTTTGCAGCCAATAATGCTCAGAACTATGATACTATTTCTCTTTATTTCCATGGCACAGTAATGGCTGACGCCTTTACTAGCTCCCTTTCTCTTCCTTCTAAGGAAGATAATGCCAATAGAGAAGGAATCGCAGTCAAGGTCGGCTTGGATGCATTTAAGAACGAAGATCTAGGAGCCAAATTCGGCCTTACTGCAGATTTCGCTTTTGATATTCCATTTAGAAGTGTCGGAGACGAAGTCAGCTATGGAAAACGTCCATACCTCGGTCTCTCAAGTGGATTGATCTTTCGTTCCCGTCCTTGGGATTATATAGATATTTCACTGGGAGTAAAGGGTGTGATCTCAACTCTTGATTATGAGTCTATTAACCTTGGCCTCACTATTGAGCCTCAGGCAGATATTTATTTTGATGACTATATCTATCTTAAGGTCTCTCTCAGCTACGGCTCTGACTTTGTCAGATTCCCATTTAGAGGAGAATACTTCTTAGAGAGAAGTAATCTGCCATCCCATTTCACTCTAGGAGTGGGATGTGGATATGCTTTTGGAGGTTACTCTAAATGAAGAAACGCATTCTTATTCTCTTGATTACTATTCTCTTTGTTCTTTCTCCAATCTTTGCTCGTCCTCAGTTCTTCTTTGGTGGAGGAGTAGAGTGGGGTAAACTTTACCCAGGAGAGAATGAGAAAGAAGTACTGAGCCACAATAATAGATTCAATGTTAGTGGTGATGGCGCTTACATCTCCCACTTTGTTCCTTCTATCGAGACCACATTTATCCCTGTTGCTGATATTGGCTTGGGCCTTACGGGTAGCTTTGGCTATGGTAGCGTACTTGGTTACAATAATGGCAATGATAGTATTACAGCTACTTCGAATGGGTTTCTTGGCTTTCTTAATGACAGCGTGTTAGATGCATCTATCGGTATCAGGTATATGACAGTGATGGCAAAAGAAAGATATGTATCTTTCAATGCCTATGCTCTCTATAACTATAGCCGCTATAAGCTTCTTAAGGGTAATGTAAGTCTTGAGTATGGAAAGAGAGGCGAGAGTGAATACTCTGCCTTTAGTCAGCACTCTATATCTCTTGGCGTAGGGCTAATGGAGCGCTATGATGCTTACTACTTCAAATTAGACTTAAGTGCCAAGAAGCCTTTAGACTTCTCTAATGGCTTTGATTCTCTCTCTTCCAGTGGCTGGAGAGTAAGTATGAGCGCTACCTTCGGTGTAGTATTCACTATTCTTAATGAAAACGAGTTTATGAGGTGAGATGTGTTAGTCTTTGATGTTCTTGACCAGCTGGAAACTTACTCTAGTGTCATTCCCCATATGGATGATGTTATTGCTGTTATGGATCACTCTAAGCCATATGACGATGACATAGGAGAATATAAGTGCAGGGAGAAGGGTGAAACCAAGTATAAGGTATCAGCACACTTATCAAGTGAGAAAGGTTTTCCTGGAGAAACCTTTCCTTCCCATACAGTTCTTGAGATAGTTCTTGAAGGCGAAGAGATGGTTTCTCTTGATAACTCTGTCTTTAAACTTTCTCCTGGGCGATTTCTTGCTTACTCAGGAGACAGTGAAATAAAGAGAGGCGTTATGTGCTCTACTCCTGTAGCTTTTAAAACTGTAAGGTTTATTCTTTAGAAAAAAGAGGATGGCTACCAAATAAGAAATGTAAAGTACCAGGGTCTTCTCCATATCGGGGAAGACTATATTTTTGGGGTGAAAGGAGAGAATAAAAGATTTGTATTTTCTTTTTATCCTTTCAGCTGGTAGCCATCCTATTAAGAATATAATGATAATCTTGGAAAATGTAAATAAAATTTCAATAATAAGAAAAGAATTTCTTTATCAATATACAAGAAATATTGTATATTAGGTTCAAGCACTGCCAAAAACGGTAGGCGGCATGTTACCTCACCCGTTCGGTGAGGGGCAATGGCCTTCTCAAGTCTAACGAACGAGAGGAGGTGATGATTCATGATAGAAAAGATTCTTGAAGTTGTATTCTGGAGCCTTAAGCTTCTGTCTGCATCGCTCGATATAATTTCTGCTGTGAAAAAATCCCGCCATGCAAAACCAAACCATTGAGCGGGATAATTTTTCCATTAATGTGAGGTAACAACCGTCTATCGGTAGTGCCTCTTTACAATTATACTAATAATGAAAAATATTTCCGTCAATACTTTGATTTATATCATTGATTTGACCGATTTGTTAACCAGAAATGTAAAATAAATACCTTCTTAGCCTTGGTTAATTCATTTATATTGTTTCAAGACTAAGAAGGAATCTGAACGATAGAAATTGTCTAAGAAGATATATGGCGGAGCCTTAAGCTTCTGTCTGCAGCGCTCGATATAATTTCTGCTGTGAAAAAATCCCGCCATGACAAACCAAAACATTGAGTGGATTATTTTCCAAAAATGTGAGGTGACAACCGTCTATCGTCAGAGCGACTTTATAAGTATATTTATTATGAAAAATATTTCTGTCAATACCTTGATTTCTAACCTTTTGTTTGTTTATCAACAAACTACAAAAGAGATGCTTACTTTATATGGGTATATCTTTTCCGTTGTAAATTGAGTAGGAAGATATGTTATATGACGGTGTTAGCGTCGTTTAAAACAACCAAGAGGAGAGACAGACGCTAACAATAACTCAACCCCCAACAATTTGATTGAATTTGCTGTCATAAACCCCATAGTCCATAGGATCCTGATTATCAGGCTTGACAAATTGAAGTTCTTGAAGCAGACTTAAATCAAAGAACGAGTAATCGTATCTAGGCTGGGACTTCGAATCCGAGCAGATTTTCCTCCAATGATTGGGGGAATTTTTTATTAAGAGTTCAACTCCATTATCTGTATATGTATTTAATATAAATACTTCACCTTTTCCAAATATATTATTTGTATTGACCTTGTTTAGTCCTTTTCTCGTAAAGGTAATAATTACAGCAATGTCTGCTTTTGACAAAGCTTTGGAAGCTTTACTTTCAACACTTTTTGGAGAGCACATTTTGAATTCTATCGTTCTTCCATCGCTTGCTATACCACTTATTCCATCAGAAAGGGAGTAGTTGTCGAATCTCTGATACCCTGCAATATCATTAAGCATACGGTCCATAAATCTTGGAAGAAGAATAATATCTTGGTCTAGCAGCATTGAAGTAATCTGGGCAGTAATGAATTCTTTATGCATGGGCATATCGTGTCTGTCGTTCTTTAGCCCCTCCAGCATCAAGACTCCATCACATACTCTTGCCTTTGGATACTTGTATATG
>JALFCJ010000189.1 GCA_022771185.1 Spirochaetales bacterium
TTATATGACAATCGACCTATACTCTAGGTAGGAATCAGTACTGATTTATTCCCAGGAGATAACATGTCAAAACAGATACATTGTACTTTTGATGACAGCCTATTTGAAGAACTCAGCGATCTAGCGTGTGTGCAGGGACTGTCAACGCAGAAGGTAATAACAGATGCCCTCATATCTTATATCAATAGGGCACATAATGGTATCTCTAACAATAATTATTCCTATGACTTCATAGACCTATTTGCAGGTATTGGTGGAATGAGGATTGCATTCCAAAATGCAGGATGCAGATGTGTTTTCTCCTCTGAATGGGACAAGAACTGTCAGAAGACATACTACGCTAACTTTGGAGAGATTCCATATGGTGACATAACCAAGATAAACGCAAAGGATATTCCTAACCACGATATCCTTGTGGCAGGCTTCCCCTGCCAGCCATTCTCCATTGCTGGTGTATCGAAAAAGAACAGCATGGGTAGAGCAACTGGATTTGCAGACAAAACACAGGGAACACTCTTTTTTGATGTATGTAGGATTATAGCAGAGAAAAGACCCAAGGCTTTTATGCTTGAGAATGTAAAGAATCTCAAAAGCCATGATAAAGGAAACACTTGGAAAGTAATAAAGAGTTCTTTGGAAGAGTTAAACTATTCCGTTTATTCGGGTGTTTTTGATGGACAGGACTTTGTCCCACAACACAGAGAAAGAGTCTTGATTGTGGGCTTCGACAAGGAAAGATACGGAGAAGTACCTTTTGAATTCGACTACAATACACCTGATAAAAAACCAGTTCTAAAGGATATTCTCTTCGATGAATATGATACTAAATACATTCTAACTCCTCACCTTTGGAAGTATCTGCAGAATTATGCAGCAAAGCATAAGGCCGCGGGCAATGGATTTGGATATGGAATGCCGGATTTGAATGGAATATCAAGAACACTTAGTGCTAGGTATTATAAAGATGGATCAGAAATACTAATCAATAGAGGTGAAGGAGAAATACCAAGAAGACTTACTCCCAGGGAGTGCGCAAGACTTCAAGGATACCCTGATTATTTCAAGATTGTCGTAAGCGATACTCAGGCATATAAGCAGTTTGGCAACTCTGTTGTCGTTCCACTAATGTCATCTGTGGCATCGTTAATAGTTGAAAAGTTGAACTCACTAAAAGAAACTGACTTTAGAAAAAACAGTTATCTATATATCAATGAACAAAATAGTTCCATATGATAATAGATTTGATGAGATCTCTTTTATATATAAGAAATTGATTACTAAAAACGGCACAGAGCAAAGAGTCCCTGTGCATATCCTCAAGAAAAGATAGAAAGCAAATCACAGACAAATGCTTATCTCGTGCTTTTCATATTCTACCATTACAAGTTCAGCTTTCATTAATATACTATTCAACCCTATTACTCCACTGACTCCTCTTATTCCCACACTAAGCACATAGTTCTTGAGCATATCTGTTGCTCCATAAGTGATGGTTTCAAACTCTTGGTCTCCGATACCATATGTAGTTTTATATCCATCAACTTCAAAGTGACCAAGTATTGGGTTGTAATCATTTTCGTGACTGATAGCATTAGAAGTATTCAAGAGAGAGGTATCCATGTAGTCGATTCTTGCCCCAGTGTCCAAGATAACCCTAGCATCTTTTCCGTTTACTTTTAGACCAATGATAAGAATACCCATGTTCTCTTCAAAAGGAATAGAACAAGAAGAATCATCAGGGGTATCTTCTCCTCCGAACTTAACATATCCCTTTTCTTTAGATATCTCCATTCTCTTAAGCTCTTTCATAGTACTTAGCCCAATAATTCCGTCAACAGGCATGTTTACAAGGCTTCCTATTTCTTTTGCTACTCCTTTTAATGGAAAAGGAAGGAATGTAAGGTGCTTGTCACCAAAAAGGACAAAAGTAGGGTTCTCTGTAAAAGAGTAACTGACAGGGCTACCTGTGTCTAGGATATAGTTTTTATCTTCGACAGTTACGATAAAGTGGCCATTAGATGTTGTAAGTGGAAGTGTAATCATATTATTCTCCTCTATTTTTTTGTTTTGTGATCTATACATCATTTCATTAAGTTTTCTTGTTATGTTTTCTAGGTTGTATTTCTCGTCTTCTTCAGTATATTGGTCACTATGCTGATACAAGTTGTACATCTCCCAGCCAAGTCTCTCCAAGAAAGAGTTGATATTATTTGGAACAACTCTTTCTTCATAAACAATCTTCTTCATAGTCGGGTTCCATTTATCTGAAGAATCGATTTCTTCTCTATAACACTCGAATACAAGTTCCTTTCCATTAGAGAAACAGAATAGGTCACTATTCTCTTTCTCTAATCCTGAGAATATATATTGAAAAGTATGAAGCTTACCTTTATATATACCAGAGCAGCTTTCAAGTTCATCTATATGTTCTGAATAATGTAGAGCTTCATCTATTTCATATATCCAGTCCAATTCTCTTCCAAGAACAGAGGATAGAATTGAGTTTGCGGAAAAACGCCTATCCCAGTAGCGAGATCTCAAATATTCTTTGTTTGTATAGCCTGGTCTTTCAGAAGAGTTTAACTCTAGTGAATGTAAATCCTTAAATCCAGAGCAGAACTCCAACACTGAAAGAGTATCAACATCATAATAAGGAAGGCCAGGATACTTCTGTTTTAAGAGAGCAATACATCTTGCTCTTTCTCTCATCGCTCTAGCAACCATATCCATGCTTCTAATCCCCCTTAGAATACTTAGTGGCTAGACTTGAAGCACCTAGCCTTCTTAAACATTAAATAGAATGAAAAATCAAATATAACAAAACAAAAAAAGAAATCTCTTTTATCTATTGACTACTAAAACACTCCATATAAAGAGACAAATAATGTCTAGTTGTTAACATTTTTTCATATGATAAAAAAACTAAATTCGATCATTTGCGTTTATTGCGAACAGAAGGTGCTTTTTCAAAACAAGCTTATCTTCTTCCGAAGCTTCGTATCTAAACACATTTTTCTTGCAGATTTCAAACTCTTCATCGGAAACTACTCCCTGAGAGTAAACATCTAACTCAACACTATCATCCAACATAGACTGTTTCACAGAAAGCCCTAACATTTTCATGCTTTTTTCAAGAGCTAAATCTATTTTTCGTAATTCCCCAATCCCTTCTCTTTTCATTTCTCCTCTAGCAATCCATACCATATAGATCACATAATTCAAAAAGCCATAAGACAAAAGCTTGCTTTTTTCACCTCTGAGTTTACATTCATCTAACACACTTTTCGCTATTATAGCAGATTGCGTTACAGATCCTCTATCAATTGTCATTGTAGAAAACTCCGACTTACTTACAACATTTGAAAGGAGAACCATATACTTTTCCCATCCATTTTCTTTAATGTACTGAATCTCACCTTCAACTATTCTCTTTTCATTTTCATCACACTTTGCTAAAACAAAACTAGTCAGAGAATCAAACGATTCAAAAAAACGTTCTTCCATATTATCTCCCCTTAGATATAAGTCTATTATCTTTTTTTTTCACCTGTCAAAACAAATCAACTAAGAGTACATTTTTGTTTCCTCTCCCCCTTTTCTTTCTATTTCAGTAATAGAGATGAACATGAAAGATATAGAAAACGATTCAGAGATGATAGAAGAGAACGATGAAAGATACTGGGTATATACTATTCCATCTATTGAAGATGGAGAGACTAAGAAAAAGATAAAGGCTCTGGAATATGATGAAGATTGCTCTCTAAGAAGTATAGTCATAAGTGACACCATAGAAGAGATAGAAAGAGAAGCCTTTAATTTCTGTAGGAATCTTAAAGATATTAAGTTTGGTTCGAGTTTAAAGAGAATCGATAGAGAAGCATTCTATGGCTGCGACAGCCTAGAAAGCATCATCTTTCCTGAGTCTTTGGAGTCTATAGAAGAAAAGGCTTTCTCTTCTTGCGATAGCTTATCATCAGTGAGATTTGGAAGTGCACTATCTTATATAGGAGAAGGAGCCTTTGCTTATTGCGATAGCTTGGAGAATATTTATATCTCTAGTGATAATGAATTCTTCTCTTCTATTGATGGCATTCTTTACGATAAAGAAGGAACAAAGATGGTTCTTTATCCACCAGGAAGGAATGATTGTTAGAGTCCGCACTCCCTTGGGGTTAAAATAAGTGGTCTCCAACAAAGAGGCTGAAGATGACGCGAAGGAAACTGGTCTCATTCATGAAGTTCCTGAAGCTTACGGACAACGGGAAGAACGTCTCAATACACAACAGGAAGAAGAGGCACACGGAAGTGGCAGAGCTTCTTGGGCTGTCTTTCGACACCACCTTGAAGTGTCTAGGCTAGCTTCTTTGTATAACTTTTGCACTTGTTGTGATAAATAATGCTTCATAAAGCAAAAACTTGAAAATAAGCATACTTAGTTGTGATCTTTTCTTTTTTGATACTATGAAGAGAAGAAGGAGTTTTATATGATTAAATTTGAATTAGTAAAAGTAAATGAGTCCTTTGATTCTCTTAAATTCAGACTAAAGGATAGAGATAATTCTCTCGCTTCACTCTATGAAGCCCTGCTCCCCTGGAAGGAATCATGTAGAGAGGAAGACTATCCAGAACTTTATAGACGCTTTGTAGAAGAAGGAAAGGATTTTAATTCTTGGAAGGAAATAGAAGAAAGACTTCCACAACTTACTCTCATAGAGAATAGTGATAATAAAGTAGTATTAGCAGGAGACGACGCTCTCTCAAATCACCTCTTTATGCTTAGACTCGCCATCATCAACGGATCAAATCTAACTCTTACTTCAGATGGAAAACTAGTTGAAGTTAATACCAATCCTGATACTCTTGCCTACGTATATAAGTTTTACAATATCAATTATTCTTTCTCAGAGAATAAAATGACATTGGAGCACTTTAATCCATAAT
>JALFCJ010000227.1 GCA_022771185.1 Spirochaetales bacterium
TTACAATAATTGTCGCATCTGCAGTAGGTCAAAAACCGTCCTAGTGGGGTAATAAGTCACCAATTCTCGAATATGCAATGATTTTGTACGTTTGATTGTTTTGTAAATCAATATACATGGTAATCTGCAAATTGGCATAAAACAACAAGCAGAGAAGGGCCCAAATAGCTCTTTTTTGCAAATTCGTTTTTGACTATTATTGTTCACCATAAATGATTCCAATTGTTATTAGGATGAATATTTTAAAGCTTAAAAAGTAATGGGCAGGTTTTCTACATTGAGTTTAATTTCTGCCCATTAGATAACAAAAGAATTATTCAATATTACCAAGGTAATAGAGGAGGATTATAAGAGTCTTTTAAGAATTTTTCTCGATCCTTGATTTTAGATTCTAGGTCTAGTTTCTTAAGTAACTCCTGGACAAAATAATCAAAAGATTCTTTTTGCTTTTCTTGAGTATCTGCGTATATATCTACGCCAGTCATATCAAAGCCTGCTTCAATAAAACGTTCTTTAATAAACTTTGACATTGGTGAAAAAGCTTCGTCTCCATAAACAAAGTTATTGATGTTCAAATTCTCACCAATTATCACACATGCAGCAATCTTTTCTTTAAGGTTAAAGGAAATAGGGAATGATAATCTCTCTAGAATTTGTGCACCATCCCAGTCTATTGATACTTTTAATGCACTGTCATTGAAGTCATCTATAGTATCATATTCATAGTTTTCTTTAAGAACAGGACTTTCAAAGAAGTCTTTAAGGAAAACAAGGGTTTCTTTTAAGTTGAGGGTATTATCTCTTCCAAGAACAGTGAAATCGATGGTTTCATTCAAATTTACTCTTTTATTCTTTGTCCAAAAGGAAGCAGAATCAACAGCATAGTTGTTATAATTCATAGTTATTCTCTGATGGTCGAAGAAAACATCAGAAACGACATTTAAATTTGTACTTCCACTAGGAGAGAAGTTAATGTTGTAGTAATTGAAGGAAGATCCATTTTCATATATTTCACCAGCTTTAAACGATAGTCCATTACCATCTTTCTCTACAGGGACATTCATAAGCTCAAAGATAAAAATATTATCTGCTCCCATTATTCCAAGAAGAGGCGTAACTATTTCCCTATAGGAGAATGTTTTGTTTTTAGTCGAGTAGTAGTACTCGATCTGGCCAAATACTCTTTCTTTTTCGTATATGTTATATAAAAGAAATACACCATCATCAGTTTTTTCTGCCTTGACAACTTTCATAGGAAAACCAAAGCCGTTAAACTCCTTGTCTTTCAGCGAGTTACAAAGCCCCTCTGCACTTGCATTGATAGATGTAATACCAGGGAATATCGGTAGAGATCTTAAAACAAAACATGAGGTCCAGAATCCATAGGGAGTTTCATCGCCTGGAAAGATAGGCTCCATTCCTCCTCTGACATTTAAAAAAGGAACATCTTTAGGCATCATTGTCATGCCTCTGGAATCAGAAGCATCAAGATCTAGAAGAATTATTGGTTCAGTCTTGCGGGATAAATTATCCAATACTTTTTGCACATCACAAGAACACATTACAGTCAGAAGTAAAGCGATTAGAAGTAGTGTAAGAACTTTTTTCATAGTCTTCTCCTTTTTTTAATATTATTATATTTTCGCTTTTATGCAATTTTTTATATTGATGGAATTATTAGCAATCCTTAAGCCTTTTCAGCTGTCATTTCTATATTAAAAGAGGAAAACTTCTTATTGAAAACTGTTGTATTTTTTCGTTACCATAAGCATGGGTAGAATAAAAAGGAGTGTTGTTTTGGAAAACAACAAATTTAAAATAGGTCAGCACTTTATCAAGCTGCTGCTTCTTTATATTCTTCTGCTTTTTGTGTTTTTATCACTATACGTGTTTTCTGTCCTTGTTTCGGATTATAAGCTTGATAAAGATAAATATAGTGTAGAGTTAACGAAAACTGAAGATGAGTGCAAGAGTGTCTTGGACTCCATTCTGAATAGCTCCCAAAGTATTGCAAATAGAGTCAACTATTCTCTTTCATTCAGAGATCCTTATATTCAGCTCTTGTCAGGAGGAGAATTAAGTGTAAAAGACAGGACAACAATAATCCAAGAATTGAGAAGCGCTTATGCATGGAGCGGCAATAAAGATATCGAGGAAGTGGTCTTGTTTGTTGATAACTCTGATATTGCTCTCTCTGCCAGCGGTATTGTCCAGCTTGAGGAGCCCTTTCAGCATGTATCTTTTCCCACTGCTTACATGGAGACCACAAATATTTCAGACTTGTTGGGTGTTGAGAGCACTCGCTTTACTTTCTCAGATTCTAACATCATTTATCTTATTGGTTTTAGATATCAGGGAGGAAATGATAGGGGAGTGTTGTGCATAAGTTTCAATAAAGACAAAGTTTTTAAGAAACTTGAAAACATTCTTTCTAGGGATAGTTTTACCCTTCTCTTTGCAGGAAACACTCTTTTGTCCAATAGAAGTGAAGTAGAAAAATCAGAAAAGACTGTTAGCAGCACTTCCAATCAGAAGCTGAGATTAATATTGTCTATTCCTCCTTATAAATGGAATGGCCCCGATGCCAATGCTTTTGTCTCGATTATTGCAGGATTAGTATTGTTCACCATTATTCTCGTAATCTATCTTGTTTCCAGATATAAATATACAGAGTCACTAAAGAAGATTCGCAATCTTATTCCATATAAAGAAGGAATACAAGATGATGAATTTGAGTCTATGCTTAACGACTTAAAAGGCGTACTACTGGAGAATAATAATTATAAAGAAACTCTTAATGAAGTGGACGAATATGTCGAGAGAGGCTTCTTCTCTTCAGATCATGATCAGTTTAATGATAGTGTCATGAGATATTTGGGTTTCGTCAAACCATATTACCTTGTACTGGCAATAAACGTGGATGGCGAAGAAGGGGAGCTGGATAAAGTTCTTTTGGCAATCAGAGAAAGCTCAGAAGATGAAGAGATAAGTATTTCATGTTTTAAAAGAGACAGTGAAACAGCACTTGTGTTTATCAACTCGGACACTATTCCTGATGAAGAGAAGTATACGGATATATTCTATAAGGTTGGTAAAGTCTGTATAGGTAATGAAAGCAAGATCACAATCGGTGTGGATATCCCGAGGCAGGATGTAGTCGAACTTAGGCTTAGTATCTCTGAAGCCCTCTCTGCTTTGAAGCTTATGCTTGTCCGGGGAAAAGATGACATCTACTTCACTGAAGATAAGGAAGATGATAAGTGCGAGTATTACATGATTCCTTCTTTCGATGTCCAGATAGCTTCCTCTATAAGAGATGAAGATAGAGACAAACTATTTTCTATGTTCGATTCTCTTTTACGCACTAACCTGATGAAATATGATCTGACTCCGTCTTCTATATTTGCTCTCTCTGACGAGCTCTATTACATAGAACTAAAGGTATTGAGGAGTTTAAGCCTCGGTAGGGAGATAAAAGCCCAAAAGCCAAGTAAGTATCTGACTATCGAAGAGATCATTGAGTTCTATAGAGATCTGTTTGTCTCTTTTATTGACACTATGGAAAAGGAAGTGGAGAGCGAAGATGATAACTATAAAGAACTCTTGGAATATGTAGATACAAACTTTACTGATCCCAATATATCGCTGAAGATGCTGGGAACTATGTTTGATCTCAGTACAAAGAGCATAGGTAACTATTTCTCCCTCAAATACCATATGACTTACTTGGAGTATGTGACTAAAAAGAGAATAGAGAAGGCTATAAATCTCTTAAAAGACGACGCATTATCCATCGATGATATCTCTCGTCTCTCCGGTTATTCTTCAGCCCTCTCTTTCAGACGTAATTTCAAAGATATTACCGGTGTTACGCCAAGCGAATACAGAAGTAGAGATAACTCTCTTCAATAAAAATAAATAACTCCAACAAATTTCTTTTTTTGAACTATGTAATTTTTTGATTCTTTCTTTTTTTAAAAACTGAAAGAAATAATTGAAGGCATCTAGGAGGGTAGAGTGAAAAAAAAGGAGTTGGAGTTATCGAGGAAGAAAGACACTAAGTTTTTCTCCAAACGAAATTGGTCTCGTGACAAGTACCTGTTATTGATGATGGTGCCTGTCGTTACATATTTCATTATTTTCTGTTATCTGCCAATGACAGGCCTATATATGAGTTTTACCCAGTTCAAACCTGGTTCAGGTTTTTCCGGCATATTCAAGGGTAAGTTTGTAGGTCTGAAGTGGTTTAAGCAATTCTTTCAGTCTCCTTACGCATTTAGATTAATCAGAAATACCTTTCTCCTCTCATTTTACTCTCTTATCTTTGGTTTCCCTATTCCTATTATATTTGCTGTATGTATTTGCCAGA
>JALFCJ010000257.1 GCA_022771185.1 Spirochaetales bacterium
TTCAAAATGCCAAAGGCCTTTTTTCTAGAAAACTAAGCCAAGGGATAAGGACGCCCTGACGCCAGTGAATTGGGGAATCTTTTTTAATGCTTCTGCGCACTCACCTGTAACAGAAATCAAAGATCGATAAGAAACACGAGGCTCTATATAGAAGTGGCCAAAGCTGTAATCCCACCCAATACTTCCCTCGCTGACAAAAGCCAAAGAATCGGATGGAGCGGCAATACCCCAGAAGTATCCGAACTTCAAGAAAGATGCCTCCACTACAAAACCTAGCCCATCGATAGGATAAACACCTATCAATGCTCCTGTTTCTATGAAATGAAGAAAATTATCATCACTCTTTCCATACCTAACTGGGATTGTTATTTTCAAATCATTATAGTCAAAAGAGCAGTTACCACCTACTCTCAAGCCTTCTCTCCAAATAGAGTCCAATCCATCCATATCGATGGATACAGATACAGCAGAGTATAAAAAGCTAAGACTACAAAGTACTAAAAAAAGAGCCATGATTTTCTTCATGACTCAAAAAACATCTGAAAAAAGCCTCTCGAATAGGGGCAAAAGAGGACACTTTTTAATTTTTTTCCACTTTTTTTCCTATTCTTCAGGCCAACCGAGGGCTTTTCTGAACTCTTTTTCCCTTTCTTTCATTTTCGGAGAGACAAACTTCACTTCTTCTTTCTCACCCTTCAAAACCAGTTTGAGCCCCATTTTCTTCTCTGTAACAAAGTCTATGGAATAAGAAGAGAGTGTAGAAGAAAAAGCAGACCACAGTACTTGCACGCCTCCAAAGTAACCCTTTCTTTTTGCAAATACAATTTCATCTTTGGTGACTACCAGCGCCCCAGACAAGAGCTCTGTGCCTGTCTTATCTACCATTTGTGCTCTTTGGAAGAAAAACTCCTCTCCCTTTCTGGTCTTCTCAACCATCTTCCTACTTATATAGTGGTTTGCAATATACCAAAAGGCTGTCACAACAATCATGAGAAGCAAGAACCAAGGATATATGACTCCCTTGATAGTCACTAAATAAAGGAAGACGCCGACTAAAGCCAAAAGAAGAAGTAAAAGAGGATCCTTCATGTTTTTTCTCCGAAATAATCATAACAAATGTGCAATTTTCAAGCAACAAGAGAGGAAATTTCGACAAAAACGGGGAAAAACGCGTTCTATTAATGAGACTCAATATTTGGAGGATAATATGAAAAGAGTTCTTTTTGTTTTACTGTGCGTCATGTTGGCTCTATCAGTCCAATCATGTAGCGACGAAGTGGAAAGTGCCACACTTAGAGTCGAAATGGACAAAAGTGTAAGGACACTGTCTCCATCAAGAGAGAATATGGAGATAAATGGATACAGAGTAGTGGCAGTAGGTCCGGATGGAAAAGAGAGGGCCCCTCGTTACACTTACTACTCTTACATTAATCTGGACAATCTCTCTGTAGGAGAATGGACTATCAAGGTATATGGGTTTAACCAAGATAAAGTAGATCTCTGCTATGGCGAGACCACAGTATATCTGACAGCAGGTAAAAACAGTGCAAGAGTAAGTGTAGACCAGTTAATAGGAAAAGGCAGTCTTACGATCAATCTCAAATGGGATGCAACAGCCTTTCCAAAAGCAAAATCAGTATTGGTGAAGCTTACAGCCCAAGACGGCACAGAGATTAGCTTATTACCATCGGAACCCAGCAACAACAGTGTGGTGATAGTAAAAGACAATATGGACACAGGTTCTTATAAGTTTACTGCAAAACTCCTTGATACAGAAGGGAATACACTCTCCGGTATTGCAGAGGCCATAAGGATATCGAATGGAGAAAAGACTGAAGGTGAGATTACTTTTCCTTACTCTGCAGCTAGTGGAAGCGGAGAAATAGAGATATCTAACAACACTTCCCTTCCGGTGGAAGTCGAGATAAACGGGTTGGAATCTCTTATGGAAGCGAATAAAGCTTTCACTCTCAATATAATGCTACCAAAATCATCACCTCTCACCATCAATGACCTTGAGACTATCTGGTTCCTTAACGGAGAAGAAGTAGGCAGAGGAAGCGAAATAACCTTTGAAAAAGGAGTTGAGAAAGGAGTCCATAGAATCGATGTAATTACGGAGACCAAAGACAAAGGCTCTATGGGATCCAACAGCAAATCATTCCAAGCCGCATCAAGCACAAATCATGGAGACCCCTACCAGAAGTACACTCTAAACGATGGAAGCGAATGGAAATTGGGATCAGGAGTCGTAATGCACTTCTTGCCTGATAACAGATTACTAATTGCTAGCAATCAGTATAAGACAGTGCAATTAGTAGCCACAAATGGTATAATTCCTGTTGTAGAAAGCGAATATACATATTCTGACCTTGGCTTTGACGGAGAAGTCGCTGACTTTTCATCCTATGGTGAAGAAGTTGATGGATTCTGGAATGTAGTATTTCTCATTAACCAGAAACTTAGCTGTAAGGCAGTGAATGTAATGGTATCAAAGAACCAACTTATTGTGACTGACGAAGCAACAAACTTCGATAAAAACGGAGGCGAGGGCAAAGCAGACAAGTTCGTTTCCATTTCACCTTGTAAGTCCACTCTGATTGCTACAATCCAAAGTAATGACAGAAGAAGAATGGGGCTTATCTTCTTTAACCAAAATGCCGAAAAAGGAAAGATGGTAAGGAGGGAAGAATATTCTCAAGACCCGCAGATTGAATGGGGAGGAACAGGATTTAAAAGCATTACTTCAATTCCTGAAAGGGGATATGTGATCATTACAAGCGGAGAAAGGGCGAAGGTCTACGAATTTGCTCAAAACAATGAAGGCGGTATCTCTATGAGAGAGCACATGGTATGGAAAGACGAAGAAGCTTTCTTCGAGTATTATTATCAAAATAGATTCAAGGCAGATTTTCTTGATGCCAGATCTTGTGGATTCTTGTCTAATGACGGCGAGTATATATTCGTATTCACTCCAAGTGAAATCAATTACTACAAGCACAATGGTAACAACTTAGACGAATATGCACTCTATCACACTGAAGATATCAGTGAAGAAGGAATAGGCATGATAAAGATGGCTCCAGACACGGAATACTCTTATATGCTGGATAACAAGAATGGAAGATTATATACACTGAGAAGTGTAAAAGACCCAGATAAAGGTGGTATGGCACTTCAAAAAGGATGCTGGATAGACTGTGACGTAAATGGTGCAGATGAGATTGAAATCTCTCTTTCAGGAGAGTTCCTTGCTGTATACAACAGTAATAGCACAAGTTGTATAAATATAATCAAGACAGCAAGATAAACATATTATGCATCATATAATGGATAAGCTTTACAGTTTTGGCGGATACTAATGTGTCCGCCAGTTGACTATCCTCTCATAAAAGAAAACAGATACTGCTGGGAAAGGGCTTCATAGGGATGAAAGTAAGACTTGTCCTTTTCTGGATAATACTTCGCCATACATTGCTTCATCCAAGTATCCATAGGAAAGCCTTCTCTCCTGGCATAAGAAAAGATAAGAATACATGAGGCTACCTTCGGCCCGATACCTTTTATCTCCTGCAGTTTCTCCATAGCAGAATCAAAATCAAGAGAATCAATTTGATAAAGAATCTCATGCTTGTTGACAGCATCAATAATAAAGGGAGCACGGAAACCGACACCAAGAGCTCTTAAATCCTCTTCAGTAGCCCTACTTAACTCTTCCGGTGAGGGGAATGACCAATATCCTTCCTCAACTTCATGGCCATAGTTTCTACATAGCTTTCTATATAGCCCGGTTATTCTCTTTATATTATTATTCTGGGAAAGAATAAAAGATATAGTAGTGATCCAGTGGTCCTGCTTCAAAATTCGTAGCATTCCTACTTTATCTACTGCTTCTTTCAGCACTTCATCTTTGGCTCTTATCTCTTGTCTTGCCTTTTCATAATCATAATCAAGATCGAAGTAAGAGTGAAGATAACTATCAGAGTATGCATCTTCAATACCTTTGATCCTATACACTCTTTCATTTAAGACAGCAGAGAAAGTTCCATCTTCTTCCTCTGTCCAAGAAAAACTCTGTCCTCCAAGTAATATCTCTCTAACATTCTCTTCCATGTGTACATTATAGTCTAAAAGTAGATTTTAGAGCAAAGTGGTCTGACATTCCTTTCCCAGTAGACTTATCATATTTTAGAGGGCGCCCAGAGTAATCAGAACTATCCCCACCCTTAATAATTGTCGTACCTTCATACTCTATACCATCCCCATCGAAAAAAGAAGAAGAAAGAAGAATGTTATCAAGCCTCTCCCACTGTCCCCCGAAGTAATACGTTCCTCCACTAAGAGGTGAAGCGTAATCTAAGTATGGAGAAAAAAGCCTTCCCCCATAAGCTCTGGAGCCGTCTCCTGTCAAAGGGAGGGTAGTCTCCCCTTCCCTTATATCACACATCTCTTCTTTGTGGATAAAAGGGTCAATGTTAAAATCTCCTAAGACAATAAGCGGGTAATCACATTTATCCGCTTCGTCTTTAATCATCAATAGCTCTTCTCTTCTTATTTCTTCATTCTCGTCTTTAAGCCTGCTTCTGAGGTGTACTCCTATTACTCTCACCATATCTCCATTAACGTTGAAATCCATAGAAAGCATAGGGCGGGATGATGGAACGAACAATAGCCTGAGGGAGATAGGTTTTATCCTGGAAATAAAAGCTACACTTAAGGCGCTGTCATCCGATGCGATGCCATAGTAAAGGAAGCCTTCCTTCTTCAATCCTCCTTCCAATAAAGAAATAAGGACTTCACTACTTTCCACTTCCTCCAGCACTATGACATCAGCATCCTTAAAGTTTGAAGCCATATACATTACACACTTCTTTATCCTTTCATTATACTTTGCGTCATTCCATCCATCGCTTTCTCTCCATCCAGCATATTCTCCTCCATCCTCCCTGGAATCGAAAAACTCACACATATTCCAAGTGACAATCTCAAATCTGTCATCTTTTTCTGGGGATAATGTACATGAAAGCAACAACGGGATAATTGCCATCAAAAAAAGAAAGCGTTTCATACTTATATAAACGCAAAAATTCCGTTTTTTGTACAAAACCCTAGTTGCATCATGAGACTATTTATCCTTTTGATATTGTATTAGGCTGGCCAAAGGAAAAAGCAACCTTGTTTTGAGTATCTAATCATGGTAGTATTTTTAGTACTGATCTACGGTACTTTGAGTTTAGTGCGATATGAAAAAGAGGTGATTTATTGTGGGAAAGTTTGTAAATCCAGGAAACGGTTCTTTTCAGGTTGCCTTGAACTCTGAAATCTATGTAGATAAAACAGGTCTTATCAGGTATACAAATAAAGTAATCAATACTCTCCAGGGGTATATTTGTAATAGTCGTCCACGAAGATTTGGTAAATCCATTACCGCAGATATGCTTACGGCTTATTACAGTCGAGGCTGTGATTCTTTGGATATGTTTTCCACACTTGAAATAGCAGATAGCCCCGACTTTGATAAACATCTAAATAAATATGATGTAATACATTTAGATATCGGCTGGTTTTTGGAACATGCTGACAGTCCCGATAATGTAGTGAGATTTGTCACTCACTGTGTACTAAAAGAACTTAAGGATTATTATCCAGCAGTAGTAACTGATGAGATTACTTCTATCTCTGATGCTTTGTTGACTATCAACACATTCTCTTCCAATAAGTTTATTTTGATTATTGATGAGTGGGATGTGTTAGTTAGGGATGAATCTTCAAATAAACGAGTTCAGGAAGAATATATTGGGTTCTTGAGAGGACTCTTTAAGGGATCTGGACCTACCCAATATATTGCTTTGGCATATTTGACAGGAATACTGCCTATAGTCAGACAAAAAACACAATCGGCATTGAATAATTTTGATGAGTTTACAATGCTTGAAGCTTCCAGCTTTTCTCAATATATCGGTTTTACAAAGAAGGAAGTGGAGGCGCTATGCACCAAATATGGCAGAGATTTTGATAAAGTCAGAAAATGGTATGATGGATATAAACTGGACCAAGCCCATATATATAATCCCAAAGCGGTTGTAGGAGTGATGCTTAAAGGGAAATATAGAAGTTATTGGTCTGAAACTGCTTCTTACGAGACAATTGTTCCTCTCATCAACATGAATTTTGACGGGTTAAAGACTGCTATAATCCAAATGCTTTCAGGTTCTAAATATAAAGTCGACACATCAACATTCAAAAATGACTTAGTCAGTTTTAAGAAAAAAGATGATGTTCTTACATATCTGATCCATCTTGGATACCTAGCCTATGATGATTCTGATTCCACAGCTTTTATACCAAACGAAGAGATCAGACAAGAGCTTGATAATGCAGTCTGTTCAAAAAAATGGAGTGAAATGATAGAGCTTGAAAAACTCTCCATGGAATTGTTGAACGCAATTATTAATCATGAAGATAAACAAGTAGAAGAGTGTATAGACCATATTCACACTGACTACACTTCAGCTCTGACATACAATAACGAGAACTCTCTTAGTTGTGTATTATCCATCGCCCTTTTGGCATCTATGGAGTATTACTTCAAGCCTATTAGAGAATTACCATCAGGAAGAGGCTTTGCTGATCTTGTATATATCCCAAAACCAGAGTATTTAAGCATCTATCCAGCATTAATAGTAGAGCTTAAGTGGGACAAAGGCGCCAACACTGCCATCAAACAGATTAAGGAAAGAAAATACACTGATGCTCTGAATCAATATACTGGTAATATTCTTCTTGTAGGAGTTAATTACGATAAAATCAGCAAGCATCATCAATGTATAATCGAAGAGTACACAAAGGAATAAACATACTATTTGTTTGTTTCAGAATAGAAATGAAAACCACCCAAGAAACCTTCTATGGGTGGCATCATTTGAGAGGGGATATAATAAATCACAATTCACACTTATTAGTAATTATTCTTCCTACTATTCCATACGCTTTGGCTTCTTCAGCACTAAGCCAGTGGTCTCTCTCTGTATCTTTCGATACTTCATCTACACTCTTACCTACTGCATCTGCAATGACTTTATCAAGCTTAATTCTCAGCTCTCCAAGCTTCTTTGCATATATATCAAGCTCGATGGCCGTACCCTTAAGCTGTGAAAGAGGCTGATGAATAAGATAAGTAGAGTTAGGGAAAGCAACTCTTCTCTCGCTTGGAACAGAAAGATAGATTAGAGCCGCTGCAGATGCAACAAGCCCCATTCCCACTACTTTCACTTCCGATTCAACAAACCTGATCATGTCATAGATTGCAAATCCTGAATCAACATCTCCACCAGGAGAGTTAATATAAACTGTTATAGGATCATGGGATTCTGAATCCAGAACCAACATTCTCTCGGCAAAATCATCTGCTACATCTTTATTGATCTCTCCGCTGATCATTACGCATCTTGTCTTAAGAAGCTTCTCTGAAAGGCTTGGATCAACACTCTTAGTCTTTTTTTCTTCGTCCATAGTTCAAATATAGCCCAAATGTTTCATTTGGGAAATGGAGAGAGATGAACATTTAGAATATAATAGCGGTATGAAGAGTGCTACAGTATCTGTAATAGGAAGACCCAGCAGCGGTAAGTCCACATTAGTCAACACAATTTGCGAGATGAAAGTCTCTATAACCTCCCCAACCCCTCAGACAACGAGAAATAAAATAAGAGGAATATACACCGACCAGAGGGGACAGCTCGTCTTTACAGACACCCCCGGCTATCACCTGTCTGATAAAGAGATCAACAAGAGAATGCAGGACGTCACAGTCTCTGCACTAAAAGACAGCGACATGATCCTTTACGTAATAGACGGGAAGAGAAAGGGTGGAAAGGAAGAAGAGGCCATATCTCTCATGATAAAAAAAGCCAAGGTCCCTACAGTCGTGGCCATCAACAAGACAGATATCCTCTCCAAAGAAGAAATGGATGAGAGCAAGAACTTCGTCTCTTCCCGTCTTCCTTCTGTGCCTATTCTATTCATCTCTGCAAAGAATGATGAAGGGGTAGACGAAGTCTTGATAGAACTCTTTAAGAATGCAAAGGAAGGGGAGCTGTTGTATGATGAGAACCAATACACAGACCAGGATCTTGAGTTCAGAATCAGCGAGATAATAAGAGAAAAGACGATCTCCACTCTCTCTGACGAGCTACCTCATGTTATATTTGTAGATGTCAGTGACTTGGAGTGGAACGAAGAGACCAGGACAGTATGGATCAGAGCCTTCATCAACGTTGAACGTGACGGGCAGAAAGGCTTTATCGTAGGAAAGGGTGGAAGCGGCATAAAGAGAATCGGAACCGAAGCCAGAAAAGAAATTAAGACCATCTTCCCCGGCTCTACAGTAAGGCTTGACCTGCAAGTCAAGACAGCAGAGAAATGGAGACAGAACTCTATAGTTCTTGATAAGGTTTTTCGTAACGACAAAAAGAGATGAAAATAGGCGCCGGAGCGCCTATTTTATATCTTAAAGCATTTATGGACGCTTTCTATGGCACCCAATACCATGATAGTCATGGATTCTGTCAAAACCATATCAGGAGAGACAGATAGGTTCATTTTGCCTGTATAATCTTTAAATCCCATAATATTCAGGTTATATTTCTTTCTCACATCAACCTGCTGTACAGTCTTACCCACCCACTCCTTTGGTGTAGACACTTCAAAGATGCCATGCTTCTCATCAAGCTCTATATAATCGAGGATATGGTCAGATGTAAACCTGATGGCAAGCCAGGAAGCAAGCTGCTTTTCTGGGTATACTACTTCGTCAGCCCCGTTTCGTAACAGGAACTTCTCCTGAATATCTCTACTTGCCCTGGATACTACCTTCCTTGCTCCATTTTCTTTCAAAAGGGAAGTGACTTCCAAAGAGCTTTGGAAATCATCGCCGATGGCGACGATACAGACATCGAAATCTCTTACGCCCAAACTTGAAATAAACACAGGATTAGTACAGTCTCCAATCTGGGCGCTTGTTACATATGGCAGCACCTGCTCTACTCTCTCTTCATCGTTATCTATGGCAAGAGTCTGATGCTTTAATTCTGAAAGCTTCATGGCGATATGTCTGCCGAATCTTCCTAATCCAATTAAAAGAACACTCTTCATTTTACCCCCTAGCCCACAGTTATTCTTTCCTGTGGAAGTTTAGCCATTGTTCCTCTTCTAGATACAGTAGCATAAATAAGTGTAAGACCGCCAACACGGCCCATAAACATCAAAATAATCAAAATACTCTTAGATACAACAGATAGCGCAGGTGTTATTCCGAATGATAAGCCTACAGTAGCAATGGCTGAAGAAGTCTCAAAGAGACAAGTCAAGAATGGAAGATTCTCAATAGTACTTAATGCCAAAGCCCCGCTAAGAGCTAAAAATAGATATAAGAAGAATATGGCGCCTGCCGCCTTCACGGCATCGTCCATTACTCTCCTACCGAAACACTGTGCGTCTCCATTTCTTCTGAATACAGCAAAGGCGGAAAGCACAAGGACAGCAATAGTTGTGGTCTTCATACCTCCGGCAGTAGATCCTGGAGATCCTCCTACAAGCATCAGCAATACTGTCATTGCTTCTCCTGACTCAGACATTGCACTATAGTCTGCTGTATTGAAGCCTGCTGTTCTAGGTGTCACGCTTTGAAAAAGTGACAATAACACTCTCTCTTTCATCGGTAGATCAGAAAACTCATGGAAGAATAAGAATAAAAATGGAAAAAGAATAAGAACGAAAGTGACAGTAAAGATTATCTTTGACTGCACTCTATACTTACGGAGGTGTATTCCGTTTGTTCTTATATCATCCCAAGTAAGAAATCCGATTCCTCCCACCACAATCAATACTATGATCGTAACGTTGACCAGTACACTGGTGCTGTAAGAAGTAAGGGAAGAAAACTTTCCTCTTACTCCCATAAGATCAAAACCTGCATTACAGAAAGCGGATATGGAGTGGAACAAAGAGTACCATATTCCCTTCCATAGGCCAAAATCCTTTACAAAAACAGGAGAAAGAAATATAGCTCCCAAAGCCTCGATCATAAATGACGAGAATAGGATAAACTTTGTAAGCTTTAATACTCCTCCCATTTTATGGGCTGAGAGAGCCTCCTGCATTGTATTTCTGGCAAAGAGCCCTATTTTTCTTCCGGAGATAATGGCCAAGAAACCTGCCATGGTCACCACTCCCAATCCACCTATCTGAATAAGAATCAAGATGACAACCTGCCCGAACAAAGACCAATGAGTTGCCGTATCATGAACTACAAGACCTGTTACGCAGACAGCTGAAGTGGAAGTGAAGAGAGCATCAAAGAAAGATGTAGACTCTCCTGTTTTTGTTGAGAAAGGAAGAAAAAGAAGCAAGGCTCCAATTAATATAGCGGCCATGAATCCGAAGACAATGGTCTGAAATGGAGTGAAATGGAGTCTTGGCTTAATATTTTTTTGTAGATTTTGCATTTATTTATGAGTAATAAAGGAGGAGATGCCTCCTCCCTTTATCTCAGTACCTCTTTAAGATTGGAAGGATCGTCTCACTTCCACAGGCTTTCAAGAAGCCTGCAAGCTTTGGACCCTTCTCTTTGTTGATCAGTACAGTATAAATAAGGCGGAAGAAATCTGCACTTTCCATACCATTATCCTGAGCAGCCTGATAAATATAGTTGGAGAACTCTTTCTCTCCCATATCATCAAGATATTTCTCAACAAACTCGGAGAATTCCCTGATAGCAGCAAGCTCAGTCTCTGTTGCTGCATATTTCTCGTCGTTCTCTGTCTGGAGTGCAAACTTAAAGTCCTCTGGTGCATAATCTCTAAGCCAGTTCTTTGCACACTCGATTCTGACTCTGAGTCTCTCTTTCTGACTTTCTGTTGCATCAGAGAGACGGGAAAGAACTTTCTCTGTATCCCCGCCATAAATCTGTACATAGTTGCAGAGGTGACGGAATGGAATCTGATACCCTGGCTCAGACGGAATCTTTGATCCATCAACTTGGCTAAGCTCATAGATTCTCTTCTCTTTTTCTTTCCTCTGTTCCTTTACAGGAAGAAGGCCGAAGTAGATTCTTTCGCAGTTGTCGTAGTCTTCATAGATTTTCAATACATCCAAGTCAAAGGAGATTGCAAACTCGCTCTGCGGCTTTGTTCCTACAAAGAGGTACCTTACTATCTCTGGTGGATATATTGCCAGTACATCATATAAATCGGCTACTTCTCCGCCAGAAGAGGAAATCTTTCCACCCATACCCTTGAGTCTGACAAAGTCATAACGCATTGTTACAGGAGCTTCTCCACCGAACACCTTGACGACATTCTTTGCCGTGTCGTAGCTGCCACCCTCTGTAAGATGATCCTTTCCACCTGGCTCGAAGTCTACGCCTTCCTTGACCCATCTCATAGGCCAGTCCACACGCCATGGAAGCTTAGTATATGGAGTAGTGCGGATATCGATGGTCTCAGTCTTGTCCAGCTCATCGTCGTGGTATGTTACACCCCACTCTCCGTCCCAACCGAGAACAGTTGTGTTGTCACGGTCTGTGAAAGAAGAGAATACTGAGATAGGCCACCAGGAATCCGGAAGAGGCTCTGTCCTATACTGGTTGAGGACTTCTCTTATCTCATCTCTATGTTCGAGAGCCGTCCTTATATCAGTAGCATACTTATTTGTCCTGTATCTCTCAGCCTGGTATAAGTATTCTGGATAGACACCTACTGTAGGGAGAATCTTCTCCACATCGATCTCGTTTCCTCTTGCATAGTTCTCTGCTCTATTTTTTGTATCAGGAACAAGAGTAATAGGCTTTCTCAGATATGTCTCCAAAAGCTCTTTCTGAGGCATATTCTTCGGTACCTTTCTAAATACATCGTAGTCATCCCAGGAATAGATGAACCTGACGTTCTTACCTCTCTCTCTTAAACATCTTACAACAAGTTCTACTGTTATGATCTCTCTGAAGTTACCGATATGAACAGTACCGGAGGGTGTAATACCACTGGCACATGTATAGAGTTCCTTATCACCCTTTTCACGGATGATTTTATCTGCCATTATATCCGCCCAATGGGCATTCTGATTTATCTTTTCGCTCATAACAATCATTATGTCAAAGTAGAGCCCCTTTGTTCAACTCTCACACGCACCTGTGGATTTTTCCCTGTCTAGAAAATATAATGGCAGTATGAAGAGACTTTCTATTTTTGTGGTTCTATCACTGATACTTATTCCTGCCCTTTTTTCAGAGACAGCGTTTTGGATTGGATTTGATCCTGTAGATAACTCTTGGAATAATTCAGAGCTTCTTTCTTTTACAGATCTCTATGAAAAGGGATCAGAGTTAATCGTATCAAATGAAAATGGTGAATCAATAATAACAAAAGTCTCTGGAGATAAAACAAAAACAAATGGCACAAGGGATCTGGGCCTCACCGAGTCGGCTTTAAAAGAGCTAGGATTATGGGGAAACGGAACAAGCCAGGTGGAAGTAAAACTACGTAAAGGATCTGTAAAAGAAGAGACAGAAATAGAAGAAGACACAGGCTGGTATTCTTTCGTCCTGGAAGGCGTTGACAGAAACATCTCTTATGACAAATACAAAGCCCTCATAAGAAACGGATTCAAACCTGAATCAAGATTTGATAAGGATTTAATCTACTTTACTCTTCCTTATATCGCTGATTATGAAAGGGAAGAAAAAAGAAATCTCCTCTCAACTCTCGGCCTCGAGATAAAAGAGGAGATAGTATCCGCTAATCCTTACCTCAATTAGAAATCAAGGAAGAAAGTAAAGTTTGTAGTAATCTTTCCGGGCTGAGTGTATTTCATCTTATCCACTAAAAGATAGTTGACTTGGTATCCCAAGTCGATGAAGTCAAAGAACGACATCTCAACCTGTACACCCACGGAGGCAAGGAAATTATTCTCCACTCTATTTGTGTTTAGCACTCTTCCCCAACCATAACCGCAGTCAACAAATAAGTTGATTCTAGGAGCAAGCTTCTCCAGCCCCAGCCCTGGTCCTGTTATCCTCAAATCCAAGTTGTTTACTGCCGTGAACTCCGTATTGTAAGTATAAGTATTAAAGCCTCTTACTTTGCGTCCAAGAGATACTGGCCCCTCAATAAACGAAGGAACGCTCTCTCCTCCTGTCCAGCTGGCGTTCATTCTATCGATAAGAATCAAGGAAACAAGTGATTTTCCACTCTGGTCAGTAAAGTTCAAGAGAGTCTTGGCTCCAACGCCATTGAGAGTGAATGTAATATAATCGGCAAATCCATTGGAGAAACTGTTGATGGCTTTAGGGCCATATTTCATATCAACTCTTGCCCAGAAGCCGTCATTGGTATGGAGAGTATCTTTCATCAAATCGAGTTTTACGTTGGCTTGTATTTCAGTTCCCAAGAAGTCTTTTCCACCCTTGGCCAGTTCCGGATATATTTTTCCGCTGTAGGAAGAATCTATGATTCCATCCATTGTTCCCTTGATGTCAAAGGGACCAAACTGGGAAGCTGAGTAGTATCTCTCATACTTAAAGTTAACGCCTGCCGTAAAGAGAAGTAGATCCTTTCCATTAACTGGGCTCTCTCCTACTCCCTGACGCAGCCTGAATGTCAAATCATTAGTCCAGACATTATATCTGAGAGCAGAACCTTTATCCCAGACGCCATTATCAAAGTTATTGTCTCCGTTGTCCTTATCCTGCCACAACAATCTCTGTAAATATCCTTCGCCGATTAAAACCTGAATATCCGTTGTGTTGTTTTCACTTATTTTCGGTAGCTTCACTCCCACTCCCATATATGCATAGGAAGGGAAAAAACCCATAAGAATATCAGGATGCTGACCTATGTCTCCGAACGCATAGTAGATGTTTCCTGCAAAAATACTTGTCAAAGTAAACAGTAAAACAAGTAGAATACAAAGAATCTTCTTCACAAAATTCCTCCTGAACAAAATGTTCAATATATCTATTACTCTTACAATATATCATCTGAATACTTAGTTGAAAACCAGAACAACATTGAGTGATGCAAATTGGACAAAAGTAAAATACTTAATCCAAATCCTTATCTTCGTACTTCTTATTCCAGGATCCTATTTCTATTATGTTTCCCTCTGGATCTGCTATAAAGCAAGTTCTCTGTCCCCATGGTTCCAGGGTGGGAGGGAGAATAGAAGTGGCACCGTTTTCAAGGGCATTATCATACTCTTTGTCCACTTCTTCAAATGTATCTACATAGAGAGCCATCTCAGCGTGGGCGTTTATTCCTTTTAGGTACTCAAACTTCTTTCCTGTCATTTTCTCGAAGTCTTTTCTTCCATATAGGAGAAACAAGGTACCGTCTTTTACAAGATAGACGTTATCGGCATCCTCCGCTTCTTTTATCTCAAAACCAAGTACGTCTCTATAGAACCTGATCATCCTTCCCATATCGCGGACAAAGAGTCCATAACCATCAAGACGCATATTTTCCTCCAGAGAAAGATTATAAAGCAGTTTTTCTAATGCCAAAACAAAAATAGTTTTTGTTACCTGTTGAAAGAAATAGTGTTTTTATGTTAGATTGTCTTAGCTTTCCCCCTCTAGCTCAGTGGTTAGAGCAGAAGACTCATAATCTTTTGGTCGTTGGTTCAAGTCCATCGGGGGGGACGAGGTCCCTGAGAATATCGGGGACATTTTTATTTGTAAAAAACCCGGTTTCCCGGGCTTTTTTAAAGTGTAATTGCGTCGTATTGCTTTTTTAGGTTTTCTACACACCATTTAGCATTCTCAGGTGTCGTGTTCTCCAGTGTAGCATAGACAAATGGTTTCTCTTTCTTAAGGAACTTCAAAATATTTGTATAATCCATCTCGCCTGTTCCTGCGCCTACACTCTTTAGGCCATATCCTTCCCCTGGAGTGTAGATAAAATCCTTGAAGTGAACCATTGCGATATCTGGGCCAAGGAGCTCTATCGCTTCCTGGAAGACTTCTTCGCGGTGTTCAACGTTATCGAGGTCCAGCATATTTACAGGATCGAAAAGAACCTGAAGGTTATGGGAACCGATTTCATCCAATACTCTTCTACATACTTTCGGCCCCCAGACAATATGTCTTGCAACAGGCTCGATAGCGAGAGTGACTCCATAATTTTCTGCACACTTTACAACTGGCTTAAGTTCCTTAATAAAAGTAGAGAGAGCCTTGTCTGTCCTACACTCAGGGCAGTACTTATATTCTACGTTTGGAGCACCAGTTTCTGTCCCTACCATTCCACAGCCCAAGAGAGAAGCAAAACGAATATGTGCAAAATACTTTTCTCTTGCACCTTTCATATACTCTTCGTCTGGATTAGCTAGGTTAAGGTAGTTACCAATGACTGCTATATCCAATTCGTTCTTCTCAAATAAATGCCTTAGGTAATTGGCATATCCGGGAGTCAAGGCAGATGGAGTACATGGATACTCTTTCAATGCCTTTGAGAGTGCCAAATGCACACAAGAAAATCCCTTTCCCTTTACAATCGGCAACAATTCTTCCAAAGGTAGTTTTTCCGCGTCGTGTAATCTTAAACCAAACTGAACCATTAACTCCTCCTATCGTCTAACATACTCCGAGTATGCCATCATGCAAGCGGCGGCGCCATGCTGATTGTCCACTCCTTGCTTCTCAGATAGATAATAGCGGGGAGAGCCGTCTCTGTCACGTCTATTATCAGGCCCGGGTCCTAGTCCCGCAGAAGCGCAGATACCATATAAGTGAAGTATTCCATCTTCGCTCTTGAGATATGTTCTTCTTATGCCGTCCAATATCTCTTCTCCAATCTTTCCATATCCCGCACGGAGCATTCCCAGTCTCTCGCCTTTCATCAAAGCATAAGAAACCATACCGGATCCGCTTGTCTCAGGATAATTTCCTTCCATATCCTTTTCATCAACAAGCTGATAGAACATATTTGTCTTATCGTCTTTGTACACCAAGAGGCGATCTATTGCGTTCTTTAGCATTGGGATAAGATTATCAGCAAGTTTTGTGTGCTTCCTTGCTATCTCGTAAGTATCCACCATAGCCATCAGGAACCAGCCCTCCGCTCTAAGCCACACACACTTTGATTTGCCACTCTCTTTATCACACCAATCCATCTTTCTGGATGTGTCGTTGGCGTGGACATATAAGCCTCTGTTTTCGTCCCATAGAAGGCTATGGGCGGAAGAGAACTGAGAGAACACATCTTCCCACTTTTCAAAGTCACTGAAGTCGACAATACACTGGGCATAAAAAGGCTGACCCATATATAAGCCGTCAAGCCATACCTGATCCGGGTATATATCTTTATGCCAGAAGTTTCCCTCTTTTGTCCGAGGGTAGTCGGAAAGCATCGAGTATACTTTCTCAACAGCCTTTACGTATCTTGGGTCCCCTGTAAGATTACGAAGGAGAATCAAAGTCTTGCCAAAAGAAATCTTATCGATATTCCTGCTTTCAGGGCATAGATTCACTACACTTCCATCAGGAAGCATCAGATAACGGGAGGAAGAGAATATCGCTTCACGCCAAGAGTTGTCACCGGTAGCAGATGCCAAGTCATCAAATCCCACCATAATGATGTCGTCTTTATAGTTCCATTTCTGCTTATCAAGCCAGAAAGGAAGTACAGTATCTTTATATTGTCTGAAATATGTCTCCCACATTCTCTTTCCTCCTTTTGTCATCTATCAAGTGATAGGTGCCGGGTTGTCGATAATTAGGTCGTTGTATATACCGAGAGCTTCAGCCCTGCTCTTCTTGCCGCTGGCGCAGTCAAGAATCAAATTATAGACTTGGAGTCCTACTTCCTCGAAAGTTCCTTCTCCTGTAATGATGTCTCCTGTGTCGATATCGAAGATATCGTTCCACTTTTCCCTAATCTCATGGCGAGTACAGAGCTTGATGATAGGAATCTCCTTAAGGCTATATGGAGTACCGCGACCTGTAGAGAAGACTTGAAGTGTTATTCCTGAAGCAAGCTGTGTAGGTCCACAGACGATGTCAGAAGCCGGAGTGGCGATAAAGTTCATCCCATGTTTTGTAGGAAT
>JALFCJ010000268.1 GCA_022771185.1 Spirochaetales bacterium
TTACTCAAAGGACAGGGACGCGCATGAAGCGAAGATTCTTGTAGGAAAGGATACAAGACTCAGCTGCTATATGCTTGAGTATGCTCTTCTCAGCGGCATTGCAGCAAGTGGCGCCGATGCTTACAACATGCATGTAACTACAACTCCAAGTGTTGCTTATATTACAAAGACTCAGTTCTTTGACTGTGGCATCATGATAAGCGCTTCCCATAACCCATACTTCGATAACGGCATCAAACTCTTCTCTTCTCTTGGCGACAAGATGAACGATGACTTTTTGCTTATGGTCGAAGAGTATATAGATAGACCTGACACAGAAGAAGACATTCCTTTTGCAACAAAAGATAGAATCGGAAAAGTCATCGACTACTTGGACGCAAGAATCATGTACTCAGGTTTCTTGACGACTGCAGTCCATACACCACTAAATGGCCTCAAGGTCGTTCTTGATACAGCCAACGGCGCTTCTTATGCTCTTGCTCCTGCAGTTTTCAAGAGATTGGGAGCTAATGTTACTGTCATCAACAATTCCCCGGACGGAACAAACATAAATAAGAATGCAGGATCCACCCATATAAAGGGCCTCGTGAATAAAGTCTTGGAGACTGGAGCCGATGTAGGCTTTGCTTATGACGGAGACGGTGACAGATGTATCGCTGTAGATAAGACAGGCGCCATCATCAACGGCGACAGAGTAATGTATATCTGGGCCACATGGCTCAAGAGCCAGGGTAAGCTTGTTACTAATACAGTTGTCACAACTGTAATGAGTAACATGGGGCTTTATAAGGCTCTTGAAGAAGAAGGCATCCTCTATACTCAGACTAAGGTCGGCGACAGATATGTCCATGAATATATGATGGAACATGGAAATATAATCGGAGGTGAGCAGTCTGGTCATATCATCTTCAACGATTACCTCAATACAGGAGACGGTATCCTTACGTCCCTACTTCTATCGGAAGTAATGGTAAAGACAGGTAAGACTCTCTCAGCTCTCTCTGAGAAGATGAGCGATTACCCTCAGGTTCTTGTGAACGTAATTGTCTCTGACAAGAACGCTACAATGGAAGACGAGAGAGTCAAGGATGCTGTAAAGGAAGCTGAGAAGAAGCTTGACGGAAAAGGAAGAGTTCTTGTAAGAGCCAGCGGTACTGAGCCAGTTGTTAGAGTAATGAGCGAAGCAAAAGAACAGAAGGACGCTGAGGAAGCTGTCAGCGAAGTAGTGGAGAAGCTGAGAGAGCTTGGCTACTTCAAAGGTGCTAGAACATAATTAAAGGAGTAGAGTAATGAATATTCTCGTTACTGGAGGAGCAGGATTTATTGGATCCCACACTGTAGTATCATTGGTGGAGAACGGACACAGTGTTGTTGTGGTAGATAACCTAATTAACTCAAGTCCCATAGCTATCAAGAGAGTCGAAAGCATAGTAGGAAGAAAGATTCCTTTCTATGAATGTGACATCAGAGATAGAGAAGGCTTGGAGAAGGTATTTTCTGAGAACTCATTTGATGCCGTCATTCACTTTGCAGGCTTGAAGGCTGTAGGAGAAAGCGTCTCCAAACCTTGGGAGTATTATGACAACAATATCGGAGGAACACTGGTACTTGTGGATGTAATGAGAAAGCACAATGTGAAGAACATCATCTTCTCATCCTCTGCAACAGTCTATGGCAACCCTGCCGTTATTCCTATTACAGAGGAGTGCCCAAAGGGAAAATGCACTAATCCCTATGGCCAGACCAAGAGCATGCTTGAAGAGATATTGATGGACCTTAGGACAGGAGACGAGAAGACTGGGGACGAGAACCCATGGAACATTGTCCTCTTAAGATACTTCAACCCTATCGGAGCCCATAAGAGCGGCCTTATCGGAGAGAATCCTAATGGTATTCCCAATAACTTGATGCCATATATTACACAGGTTGCTGTAAAGAGACTGGATCACTTAAATGTCTTTGGTGACGATTACCCTACACATGACGGAACCGGTGTAAGAGACTATATCCATGTAGTCGACTTGGCTGAAGGCCACGTAAAGGCTCTTAAAGCCATAGAGAACAAGTGCGGCGTTGCTATCTACAACCTTGGAACAGGAACAGGATACTCTGTCCTCGATGTAGTCAAAGCCTTTGAAGAGGCCAACGGCGTCAAGATTCCATATGAAATAAAGCCACGAAGGGCGGGGGATATCGCAGTATGCTACTCAGACCCTGCAAAAGCTGAGAGAGAGCTAGGCTGGAAAGCTAAGTATAACATAGTCGATATGTGCCGTGACTCATGGAACTGGCAGAAGAACAACCCCAACGGGTTTGAAGAATGAAACTAGCCGGGGCGAAAAGCTCCGGTTTTTCTAAAGGGAGAGAATATGAATTTTTCTTTTGTTTCCGATATTTCAGCTTTAGCATCCTTTCTAGAGGGAGTCCTCTCATTCTTCTCTCCCTGCGTACTACCTCTTCTTCCCGTTTATTTTTCTTTCCTCTCAGGAGGAAACGCTGAGAGAAATGAGAATGGTGAGATCATCTACAAAAGAAGCAAGGTAGTAATAAACACACTCTTCTTTGTCCTTGGTATCTCGCTTACATTCTTTATCCTCTCCTTGGGGGTAAAGGGAGTGGGAAAGATATTCTCCACAAGCTCCCATCTATTTAGCATCATTGGCGGGGCACTCGTCATTATCTTCGGTCTATGGCAGCTTCTCTTATATGGGACAAAGTACGGCGCAAAGAAAGAGAAGAGATTTTCAATAAACACCAATAGAGCCAAAGGTCCTCTATTGTCTTTTCTCCTGGGTTTCTCTTTCTCTTTCTCCTGGACGCCATGTATTGGTCCCATACTCTCTTCTGTCCTGATCATGGCTTCTTCTTCCCTTAAGGGGGAAGTGTATCTTCTTCTCTATGCCCTTGGCTTTACACTTCCTTTTATTCTCTTGGCCTTCTTTACTTCTTCTCTCCTCTCTTTCTTCCAGAAATATAAGAGGGTAGTGAAGTATACAGTGAGAATAGGAGCCGTTGTCATGATTCTATTAGGAATCATGATGATCGTGACTAATATTCCGAAAGAGAGTGAAGACGATAAAGTAGCTACAATCCAAGGTGGAGAAGTAACAATAGAAAGAGAAGAAGTAACGACAGTAGAAAATCAAATAGAGAGGGAAGAAGAAAACAAGATAGAAAACGATACATCAGAGAATACAGTAACAGTACCAGTTACACCGACTATGACTATAAAGGTGGTCCAGAAACTAGAAGATACAGAGGATTCAATAGAAGAGAAAGAAATAGAATACTCGGAGAGTGAAACAACTCCAGTAGAGAGTAATGAAGAAAGTGTAGATAAAGACACAGTTAATGAAAGTAATGATGCAAGTATTATAGAAGAAATCGAAGAAACAGAAGAAACAGAAAATGGAAAAGATAAAATAGAAGAGTCGAAAGAGACAGAAGAAGTAAAAGAAGAGATAGAAGAGAAGTGCGACTTAGACTTACTTGACTTCACTTTCCTTGACCAATATGGAAAGATACATCGTCTCTCGTCTTATAAAGGGAAAGTAATATTTCTTAATGCTTGGGCTACATGGTGCGGGCCATGTAGAAGCGAACTGCCTGAGATAGATGAGTTATACAAAAAGTATAAAGATAGCGAGAATGTCGTAGTTCTGACTGTTGCATTTCCTCTTCAAAGCGGAGAAGGTAATACAAATTCTATTAAGTCATTTATGAAGTCTAATGAATACTCATATCCAGTTCTTTTTGATACTAAAGGAAAACTGTTATCTGCATTAGGCATCTCGGCTTTCCCGACTACTTTCCTTTTTGATAAGAAAGGAAATATCTATGGATATATTCCAGGAGCGATGAACAAAGAGAGAATGGAGAAGGCAATAGAAGAGACTTTAAACTCGCTATAAACGATCATTTCTATATAAATTTGTCCAATTTCTTTAGAAAAAAAGTAAGAAGAAATAGAGCGGTTTTTCTAATATATTAAGCTATAAGAAGTTACATGGATTTGATGATTTCAACGAATTTTTAAAGATTGTAACAGTTTGTCAAAGTCTTGTACTAACTGGAGTGTTAGACTCTCCTTAGAAACATTTAGGAGGGTTTATGAGAATTCGCGCATGGTTAATGGTTGCGGCACTGTCCTCAACCCTAGTTTATGCTATTTCGTTACTTGCCTTCTAAAAGTTTCTTTTTCATCCCCTTTATTTTTGGCAGAGACCCATAATCCCCCGGTGTCTCTGCCGTTTTTCTTTTTATGGTAGAAGGATTAAGAAAAATAGGCTCAGTTAAGGAGTTGAAGCTAAATGGAGATGCTGTAAGTCAAATAGAAAATGAAATAGATTATTCAAAGATTGAAAGTATGGTACATTCTTTCTTATGAAAGGCATAAGTGAGTATCAGAAGTATGGAGAGGGAAATAGATACGTTTATATAATCGGAGGAGAAGAGTTCGTCTCTTCTTTCCTTCTCTCTTACCCTGATGCTGTTTTTGTATCAATTAAAGTAGAAGATTGGAATAGATACCTTTCTCCATATAGGGCTGAGAATCCTTTTAGAAAGGGAGACTATTTCTCAGGAGAAGCAGATACTCTCCTTGCTTCAATATGCAATGAACTCATTTCTCTAGTAGAGAAAGACGAAGAAGTAAAAGAGCGATATCTAGTAGGATACTCTATGGGTGGTCTCTTTTCTCTATACGCATCATCCATCTCAGATATCTTGAAAGGGGTAGGATCTGTATCAGGAAGCTTATGGTATGAGAAGTTTGATGATTATCTCTCTTCTCATCCTTTGAAAATAGAGAAAGTCTATTTCTCTCTAGGAAGAAAAGAGAAAGAGAGCAGGAATAAAGTTCTGAAAACAGTAGAAGAAAAAACGAAAGCAATCTATGAGACAATAGTAAAAGAAGGCATAGAATGTTCTTTCTCTTTTCAAGAGGGTGGTCACTTTCAAGACGAGGAAAAGAGAATAAGAGAAGCGATCTCTTATCTACTAGGATGAATATGAGAGAGGAAGAAGAATACAAAAGGGAAGTGATTGTAATCACGATAGAAAGAGACAACAAGCGTCTTTTAGATATCTATAAAAGAGGAGAAGAGAAAGACACTCTCTCTGAAAGAGCCTTTAACAATGTCTATGATAGGGTGGAGTATGCCCTGTCATCGTCATCACTGATGGATGACCTAGATGAAGTTCCAACTCTTGAAGAGAGGATCAGATTCTTCTTTGATGATTACTACTTCGATAATGTCCCTGATTCCTCCCGATCTGATATCCGATACTATATAACAGCCTTCAAGCGTTTCTTTCTAATCCTCATGAGAGAAGGAGAGATAGACAAGGAGAGATTATCAAATATGTACTCTCTTCTCTCTGAGTATATATAAGAACAGAGAATACTTATCAATCTTATTTCCGTAGTACTTAATGTCATAGTGTTGTACCGAAGGCACCTTTAGAATGACAGAAGCTGTTAGTCTCTGTCATTCAGGGGATTGAAATAGTCAGAGATTACTTGGGGGAATAAGGGAAATGAAGAAGCTTAGGTCTATTATCATATTGCTCATTCTTATCTTGGTACCTATGTCCATTCTATCTGCTGAAAAGATTGATGAAGAAAAGTACAGAACATACTTTTTAGTAGAGAGCGAGAATGAATACATTGACCATGTAAGAATCGACTACAGTTTCAGAGGCGAAAAGAGTAGTGTTGTTGTAAGCGACGGCGGAATAGAAGTAGCTAAGTTTACATATCTCAAGGAAGATGAGATATCATCAATCCTTTCTAAGTCTTGGATCCTTGATGCTACTGGATATGACACATCAGATCACCTCACAACAGCAAGAACAGTTGTGGAAGCAATAAGAAACTACCTTGATTCAAGATATCCATATACAGGAAACCTGACTGCTGAAACGGCAAACGCTCATTTCAGCGATACTATTTCATTCGTCCTTACTCCTTATCAGAATTACTCTGTAACATACTTCCAGGTCCTTACTCATATCACTCCAGATGAAGTCAACTACTTCTCTGCAACATACTCAGCCGGTGCTGATATTGCATGGGACCACAGATTTACAAAAGACTTTGGTGTCGGAGCCACATGTGGGATAAACGCAACCTTCGGAGAAGGTGAGACCTTCTTGAATATATCTCCAATGTTCCAGATGAAGGCTGCAATGTTCAGGCTTGGTACAATTGAGTTCACAACCCGTATGGGCTTCGGTGGATATATAACGATAAATGAAAACTCTGTATCCTTCGTTCCTGGAATCAGAGCATCTCTTGGCTTAAATATAACAGTAAGCCCAAACATTTCTTTTATTATCGAGAGTGGTCTCGATGTAGGTCTCTGGCTCTGGAGAAGCATGTCAAGCGAAGGCTTCATGCTTGCTATGCAGAAGCCAATCTCTCTTGGTGTTGGAGTCAGAATATGAGAAAAACAATATTAATCCTTCTTTCTATCTTAATACTTCTAATTTCTTTCTCTTCATGCTCTGAAGATCCTCGTGTTGCTCCTACAAGAGTGTTTATTATCAGTGTCGATGATAACGGTAGAACCATTGAATATAATCCTGATTATGGTCTCAGAATGGTCAATATCAGGCTTGGTGAAGAATACCAAGTTGATGCTATAACAAACAGAGTCCCAACTGGAGCGAAGTTAGAGTGGTCAAGTTCTGCACCTTCAATTGTTAGCGTAAATGAAAATGGACTTTGCAAAGGTTTGGAGCTAAATGATTCCATGATATCTGTTTCAGTTAATGGTGGTAACAGCACTGCAGTGTGCTTAATAAAGGTTGTAAAGGATCCTGATCATATCCCAGATCCAGGAGAAGGAGAACCATCGCTTGATGTTATAAGACCTGAAGATTTAGGTGGATTCATGGTTTCAGATAGCAATTTCTGTTTTGTTGCTGATAATGAAGAAGAATTGGCGACAAAGAGACTTCACCTTATATGGTCACATGAAAATGATCACTGCGAGGTACTAGAGTACAAATGGTATATTGATGGTTCTACAACTTCTATGCCAGGCTTTAATAGCAACGAGGAGTATCTAACATTTAATACATTCGGATATCATACAGTAACAGTTGAGGCTCTTGTCTCAATAGATGGACATGAACCATATATTTCAACTATAACAGTTGTAATAAAGACGATTCCGTCTTCTATGGCAGAAGAAACATTGAGAGGACAGAGATGAAGAAGATTCTATTTGTTCTTATTGTTGCTTTAGTTTCCCAGTTCCTATTTGCCTCCGAAACTATCTGGCTTTGGAATCATAATGATAACGATGTTGCATATTATAGATACCAGACATCATTTGATGAAAAGTGGAGAATAGTTCCATCAGATCACTATAGTGTAAAGGTAGATAGTGGAGATGTAACAGAGTATGACTTTATCCTCCAGCAATCATATGATGGAGTGAATTGGAGTGATGCTACTATAAAGAACCACGTAATAAAACAGGAAGTAGCACCAGTTATAGGTAAGGCAAAGACTAACAAAGGTTTAGTTCTTTCTTTGCAAGTTGTGCCTTTTGAGTCTTATATAGCAACCAAGCCACATGAAGCTAGATATGAGAAGAAGTCTAAGTATTCACTAGGCCTAGATGGCGAAGTATCTTATTTCTTCGAGAAGTTTGGCATTGGAGCACAAGTAGGAATAAACATTGGATGGGAAGAGTTCTCTCTTATACCATTTTATGCTGCAAAAGAAAGAGTATATGGCGGGGCATACGCTACTCTTTCTTATAGAATACTAGATGGAAATAGATTCGTAATCCTAACCCAACTAGGTTTAGGTACAAACTATGAATTGATCAATAACGTCACTTATCTATCTCCATCTATACTTATTGCACTGGAAGGTGGAATTAGAATAAATGAGAATGTGACGATATCTATGAAACCATCCTTTATTACTTCTTTTTCTTCTTGGAATGGAGAAGGAGAATACACATCTTTTGTAATAAAGACTGTTTCAATAGGTTCTTCTTATAGATTCTGATATATTCTATTATGCAATACTAAGCTTTCTTAATCCGAATTGGAGAGAGAAAGCTTTTTCTATTTATATATTTAACTATTTATGACTAAATAAGTTATGTTTCAACTATATAACAAATAATAAAGAATGTACTAATTTTATAAATCGTTTTAGTTTTTCTGTCATAGTTGTGTTATATGCCACGAAGTAATCTTTCTATGATTAATTGGGGAAAATGATGAAAAAAACTAGATTATTCATCTTTATTACAGCTTTACTTATAACACTATTAATGGTAGTGGGTTGTGATGTTTCTCCAGTTTCAATTAATGATAGGTTAGTGAGAGCTAGCATAGCTGTAAGTAATTCCAGAGATCTTCAAGTTGTTGGTGGCGATAGTACAATTTCTTCTTACAAAATAGCAATGATACCTGAATGGGAATCATCTTCTACAAGCGATCCAATTGTTGGTAAGAAAGGGTCAAGAACTAATGGTGTAGTTGATGGTTGGGAGGCTGTTTCATATTCTATAGAAAACGAGAATATATCAATTGATCTAGGATATGTGTCTCAAGGTAAATGGAGTATTTATCTAAACGCATATAATAGTGCTGGTAATTTGATTTATTCAGGAACTACTACATCATATCTAAACAAGAATAGTACTGACGTTGTTATAGTCATGAAAAGAGCAACGAGCGACAAAACTAAAGGATATTTATATTTCTTTATTTCTTTAAACAGATTAAATTTGAGTGACACAAATCAAAACATTGTGGATGGAGTCATAAGCGAAAATAACAACATATACCGAATGGGTTATGAAATAATTGATTCAAATGGTGTAAGTGAAAGTGGCTACATCCCACTTAACGCTATTAATGATACTCATGCCATTTTTGGAGATGATGAAACGCCAATAGCGCTTGATAGTGGTGAATACACAGTTATTGTTTCATTGTTGAAAAAAGATAATAATGGTGTCGAGTCAGTTATTGGTGGAATTACAAAATTAGCTTCTATATACCCTGGAAATAAGGAAGATAGATTTTCTTGGATTTTGGTTAGGGGAGATGTCACTCCTTCAGATTTTATTCAAGTAGGTATTGATTTCCCTGCTCCTGAGGTTACTGCCGAAGTCACATATTCTGAAACTGATGATGTTTATACCTGTGAAGATACATTTAATAAAATTTCTGGATATGATAGATTTTTTAGATGGTTTATTGATGGTGAGCT
>JALFCJ010000089.1 GCA_022771185.1 Spirochaetales bacterium
GTGGTCAGAAGTTTATTCCTTCAACACTCAAAAAAATCCAAGAGCTTGATATGAGAAGGGAAGAAGAGGGATTCAGTTATCAAATTGAAGTAGATGGCGGAATAAACAGAGAAACTGTCAAACTTTGCTATGATAGAGGCGTTACTCTTGCTGTAATGGGTACTGCATTCTTTAAGGAAGCAGATAAAAAATCTTTTGTTCAGGAGATTATCAATTCCTTATGAGAGCTGTAATCCAAGCTGTAAGAAATGCAACATGCACAGTAGAGGGTAGAGTAACAGGAGAAATTGATGAAGGACTTCTTGTCTATTTCTGTGTAGAGAGAGGAGACAAGGAGTCGATGATTCCTCAGTTTCTTGACAAAATCATCAAATTGAGACTCTACAGAGATGACAACGAGAGAGCCAATTTCTCAATTATGGATAAAAGCAAGAAGATTCTTTTTATTAGCCAGTTTACTCTTGCAGCAAGTTTAAAAAGGGGGAACAGACCTTCTTTCGACAACGCAGAAGCTCCAGATAGGGCAAAGACTCTATACTTCAAAGCCATAGATTATCTGAAAGAAAAAGGCATTGAAGTTGGTGAAGGGGAGTTTGGTGCCCATATGGAGGTATCCTATACAAATATGGGACCTCAGACCTTTATTTGGGAGCTAAATGGAGATAATTTCCAGTAAAATTCGTCAGTTTTTCTTAAAATTGCGTTATATTAAATGAAGGAATAAATAATTATGGCAAAAAATACCACAGCGTCAGATTTGACAGACGGAAAAAAAGAAGCGTTGGAAGCTGCAAGGCTTCAGATTGACAAAGAATTCGGTAAAGGCAGTTTGATGAAACTGGGTGACAACAAAGACGTGCTTGACGTTGATATCATCCCATCAGGCTCAATACTCCTTGATGAAGCTTTAGGTGTAGGTGGATATCCAAAAGGAAGAATCATTGAGATCTATGGCCCTGAGTCATCAGGTAAGACAACTCTTGCTCTTCATGCTATTGCAGAATGTCAGAAAAAAGGTGGCATTGCAGCATTTATAGATGCAGAGCATGCATTGGATCCTACATATGCAAAAAATCTTGGTGTAAACATCGATGATCTTTGGATCAGCCAGCCGGATAACGGGGAGCAGGCTCTTGAAATAACAGAGCGTCTTGTACGTTCAGGAGCCATCGACATAATAGTCGTGGACTCTGTTGCTGCTCTTACTCCTCAAGCAGAGATTGAAGGCGATATGGGAGACAGCCATGTTGGACTACAGGCCCGACTTATGTCACAAGCTCTTAGAAAGCTTACAGGAATCCTTGCCAAGAGCAATACGACCATAATTTTTATTAACCAAATAAGAATGAAAATCGGCGTGATGTTCGGTAACCCTGAAACCACCACTGGCGGTAACGCACTTAAGTTCTACGCATCAGTGAGAATGGATGTAAGAAGAATCGAGTCCATCGGAAAGAATCAGGACGAACTAACGGGAAACAGAGTCAGAGTCAAAATTGTAAAGAACAAAGTGGCGCCACCTTTTAAGAAGTGTGAGATAGACTTAATGTTCGGTACAGGTATTTCAAAGATGGGATCCTTGTTGGATGCCGCTATTAAGTGCAATCTGATTGAAAAGGCTGGAGCCTGGTATTCATATAAAGGAGAGAAAATCGGACAGGGTAGAGACAAGACCCTGGAGTATCTCCAGAACAATGTGGATTTCCAGAATGAACTTGATACTGCTGTAAGAGAAATACTCTTCCCTCAGAAAGAAAAGAGTGAAGATGTGAAGGTTGAGTGACATCAGCCGTTTCTGTATAATCTTAGTATGGCAGATTCATTTGATGTTATATTAGATAAAAAGGAGAAGCAGTCATTCCATGTGCCTGGAATCCTTGAAGACAAGAAGGATTTCGACGGGCCTTTGGACCTTCTCCTTTTTCTTATCAGCAAAAACGATGCAAACATCTATGATATCCCTATTTCCCTGATAACAGAACAGTTCCTATCTTATATTTCTTCCCATAGTACAGAAATAGACGACTTGGCAGATTTCTATAGAATGGCTGCAGAGCTCTTGTATATTAAGAGCAGGTTACTATTACCACATGAAACTGAGCTGGATGAAGAATACGAAGACCCTAGACAGGATCTTGTAGATCGTCTTATCGACTATCAGAAATATAAGAAATACACGGATCTTCTTACTGGCCAGGACAAGTCTGGGAGATTATATATATCGAGACCTGAAAACTTCTTTGCTATTCCTTTCGAGGACAAAGAATTGTTCCAAGGCGTAACACTTGAAGATATTTCCCGTACTTTTTCTGAGATATTGAAAAAGACTCCTCCTTCAAAGATCTTCAATATTTATCAACCAGTATCCATAAAAGAAAAAAGAGCTTTGATGATGGAGCTTTTGGATGAAAAAGAAGAGATTCAAATCGAAGACTTGATAGTAGATTATTCGAATCCACTTCATATCATCTGTTCTTTTCTTAGTATACTTGAAGCTGCAAAAGATCATACGATTCTTTTTCGGCAAGAAAAGCAATACGGCACTATCTATATTCACAAACGTCCTCAAGACTGGGATCCAAGAATGGTTGACGAATATGATAAGGAAGCCGATATATATGAAAAGGAAAATCTGGAAGATCCAGAGGACTTTACTATTCTCTCCAGAGACGCTGAAATGAGACTTGAAGACCTTGTGGAAAAGAAGGCTGAAGAGAGAAAGAAAGATGAAGAACCTGAAATAGTCGATGAATTTACAGGAGAAGAAGAGGTTCTTGATTTTGATGACGAGGATGACGACGATGAGTGAAATTGAAGCTTTAAGTGAGAATGGTAAACTAATTGAAGTCATTCTCTTTATAGAAAATACCCCCCTTTCAATAGATAGAATTATGACTCTTACATCACTGGGAAAAGATGATGTTGTGGATGGACTAAGAGAACTGGATGAACACTACAAAGCCAGGAACTCTGGTATGATGCTTCTTTGTGAAGAAGACTTATACTCATTTCAACCTGTCACCGAATTATATCCGAAACTAAGACAGAGTTATGGTCGAAAGGTAGATAAAAGACTATCCAGAGCTGCTTTGGAGACATTGAGTATTGTTGCATATTCCCAGCCAATAACGAGGTCTGAGATTGACAAAATACGAGGAATTCAGTCAGATTCGATTGTAAGACTTCTCCGAGAGAGGGATTATATAAAAGTAAATGGAAGAGCTGACAAGCCTGGGCATCCTTGTTTGTATTGCACTACAAGAAAATTTCTATATGAGTTTAAATTGAAGAGTATATCTGAACTTCCTAAACTCAGTGAGGCTGATAGATTGAAGTTTACGAAAGATAATGAAGGAGAACTTTTCTAATATGGATAAAGATTCAATGTTTCCAATGAGACTACAGGCATATATGGCCAAGTGCGGTGTTGCAAGTAGAAGAGGAAGTGAAGAGTTAATAGCAAGTGGCAGAGTCATGGTCAACAATAAGACTGTGAGGGAAATGGGTGTCAAAGTAAATGAGGACGATATAGTCCAGGTGGATGGCGATACAATCGAGCTGAATGACAAACTTTATTATATCGCATTGAACAAACCAAAAGGATATGTATGTACAAACTATGACCCTAACGAAGATAAGTATGCCAGGGACCTTATTGGCATGAGGGATAATAATCTTCTATTTAATGTGGGGCGCTTGGATAAAGAATCAAATGGTCTCATCCTATTTACAAATGACGGAGACTTTGCAAATGCCATGATGCATCCTAGATACGAAGTTGAAAAAGAGTATCTTGTAAAGCTTAACCGCCCAATTGAGTTTGACGATTTGAATAAAGCTTTGGATGGAATCTACATCGATTTGCCTTCCCCATACAGAATCAAAAGATATGACCTTGTTCCAAGGACAAAACAGTTTATAAGGGTGACACTTACTGAAGGTAAGAACAGAGAGATACGAAAAATATTCAACTACCTTGACTATGATGTAAAGAGCCTTACAAGAATCAGAATCGGATGCGTCGAACTTGGTGACTTGGAAGTTGGTGAATGGAGAAATCTCAAGGCGGAAGAGATCAACGGCCTTTTGACAGGAAAGAAGAACTCAAGAGAAGTCAATCCAAAGAAGACAAGAAGAGTAGTCCTAGAGAAAAAAAGCGTCAAAAAGGGAGATAAGTGATGGTTATTGCAATTGATGGACCTGCCGGCAGTGGCAAAAGCACAATAGCAAGAAAAATAGCATCAGACCTTGGATGGTATTTTCTGAATACCGGTTCTTTTTATAGGGCTTATACATTGGCACAGCTAGATAAGCATCTGGATCCATTAGATAAAGAGAGTGTACTTGAAACAGCAAAAGATACGGTCATCACTGTTGAAGACGGAAATATCTGTGTCAATGGACTTAACGTTGAATCCAGGCTTCATACTCCTCTTGTGGATAAATATGCCTCTCCTGTCTCTTCTGATCCAAGACTAAGAGAGAAAGTTACAGATGAAGTGAGAAAGCTTGCAGGAAACATGAATATTGTTACAGAGGGTAGAGATACTACCACAGTAATATTCCCAAATGCAGAGTATAAGTTTTATTTTGATGCTTCTCCCGAGATAAGAGCAAAACGAAGACTTTTGGAGCAACCAGAGTTAAAATACGAAGAAGTGTTGGAAGGAATACTCAAGAGAGACAAGAACGATAAAGAAAAGCCTGTAGGTGCTTTGAAAATCGCAGAAAATGCCATATATGTAGACACCACCAACTTGACTATAGATGGCGTTTGTGAGAAAGTTTACATTGCTATGCAAAAGCATTAAGCGTGGTAATTTAGTTGTAGGAGAAAGTGGAATGGAAAAGGAAACAGTGATGCAGTCATACTTGGAACAGCATCTTATGTCAATTCCGGAATTAGAAGTCGGTCAGATCGTAACCGGTACTGTAGTACAGACAAATGACGAGACTGTCCTCGTTGACATCGGCTATAAGTCTGAGGGTCAGGTCCCAGTCGATGAGTTCATCGAACTCCCAAAGATTGGAGACAAGGTCGCCCTTACAATCCTTAAGCTTGACAATGGTCGCGGACAGGTTGTTGTATCAAAGAAAAGAGCAGAAGCCAAAGAGAGAACTGAAGTGCTCAAGAAGGCAGCTGTCGACAGAACACCTGTTCTCGGTAAGTTCGTCAAAGTCATCAAGGGTGGTTATGAAGTTGATCTCGGCGCAGATTATAAGGGATTCTGCCCACTATCAAAGGCAGATGTAGTCAGAGTCGAGGATCCTGAGACTCTTGTTGGAAAGACAGACTATTTCGTCATCGACAAGTTCCATAACGGAACAAAGCTTAAGAGCGTCGTTTCAAGAAGAGAGTATCTTGAAAACAAGATCAAGGAAAACAGACAGAAGTTCTTTGAAGCAGCTCATGTCGGCGATATCGTCCAGGGTGTCGTAAAGTCATTCACATCTTTCGGTGCTTTCATTGATCTTGGTGGATTCGATGGACTTTTGCATATCAACGATATG